>JAGLBQ010000142.1 GCA_023146675.1 Cocleimonas sp.
AGCAGAAGCGACTGGATGCTGATGCCATGGTTTTACGTAAACACTCAAATTTGAAGTTAAATGTACAGTCCTTTACTGACTTTAAAGGATCGAATGCTTATAACCGTCGTTTAGCGATAAGACGACAAGAAGCAGTTATACGTTACCTAGTGGGTCATGGGGTTGCGAGATCTAGAATTCGTGTTTCACCCTTGGGAGAAGAGTTGCCTATTCTTGGTAAATCAGTTCAAGAGCGTAGTATTAATCGTCGTGTTGAACTGATGTTATTGGATCAAAAAGGCCGTCCTTTAGCGCTGGAAATACAGCCAAAACAATCTAGATTTAATCCACCAGGACCTGTGCGGTAGTAATATTAGGTGCAGCTATGCTGCACCACAATCAATAAAATATCTCTCTAAGGTGTTAATAAAAATTAGGCAATATACCCTTTTCGTACTCTGTATTTGCCAGAGATATGTTTGAAAGTGTGATCTTTGCAAAAGAAATAATAAAAATGAGACAAAATCATGACGTACCATCATAGAAATAAAGCATCTACTATCTGGATTTTGATTTTCAGTATGTTGTTATCTTTTACAGTCCATGCCAAATCACCTGCCGCAGGTACACTAATAAAAAATCAAGCTTCCGCAACGTATAAAGATGCTGCTGGTGTGGCACAATTTGCGACTTCAAATTTAGTTGAAACATTGATTCAACAAGTAGCAGCAATGGAGTTGATACAAGATCAGTCTTTGATAGGCGTAGCAGGTAATACAAGTTATTTACCGCATATTTTAACCAATACAGGTAATGGTGTTGATAGTTATGATTTGGTAGCGGTTAATAATGGGGGGGATGCTTATGACTTTGATTCTATCGTCTTTTATGCTGATACCAATAAGGATGGCATTCCTGATAGTACGACACCTATTAACTCAAGTTCAACAGGGGGGTTAGCTGCTGGGGAGTCCTTCTACTTTGTTATTGGTGCTGCAATTCCATCAGGAGCAACGAATGGACAAGCTGCAACATTAACCGTCACAGGAACAAGTACCTTTGTTGAGACACCCACTAATATAGTGGTTGCTAAGAGTAATACGGATACAGTGACTATTTCTGATAAAGCGATTATAGACGTTACTAAAAGTATGAGCGCCAATTCAGGAGCATCGCCGAGTGGTCTTTATACCATTACACTGAAATATAAAAATAGTGGTTTAAGCCCTGCAACAGCGGTGACATTGACAGATAGTCTACCTGCAGGTATGACATATAGTAATTCTACTAGTGCCTCTACGGGAGCACGTTGGAGTGAAACAGGTGTGCTTGTATTAACAGATGCTAATGCGGATGCTCAAGGATCAGGTGATACTATTACGTATTGTGCTTATAGTGCGGGGTGTGTAAATCAAGTTTCCGCGGTTATATCTCAGGTTGCTGCAGGTGGGTCAGGAGAGATTACGTTTGAGATAAATATTGCTGCTGGTTTACCAACGTCAACTTTGATTAATATTGCAAAATATTCATATAATGATGGCAGTGTTGTTATTCCTCCTAAGGATACTAATCAAGTGCCTTTTGATATTATTCATAAGCTAGGTGTTATTGCGAATGGGTCAGACAGCAATGCAGCAGACGGTGCGGATAACCTAGGAGGAGTAACAGATTCCTTTATCGTTTCAAGTGCATCAAGAGGTGCAAGTGTACCGTTTGATAATATCATCCGTAATACAGGTAATGCAGATGATACGTTTGAAATAACCATTGATGAGGCAGGCTCCAGCTATCCAGCGGGAACTGTTTTTCAGTTATTCAAATCTGATGGTTTTACACCGTTAATAGACAGTAACAATAATGGTACCGTTGATACAGGCATAATGGTGGCAGGTGATCGCTATAAAGTTGTATTAAGAGCCGTATTGCCTGCAAATGCAACGGGTAACAACGACGGCGCAGGGTTTGAAGTCACTAAAACAGCGACCTCTGCGTTGGATGATTCCGTTTTCAATACAGTCAAAGATCATTTAAATGAGATTACCTTAGACTCGGTTGACTTAACGAATGATAGTGCGGGTAGTGTAGCACCAGGAGCAGGAGCAGGACCAGAAGCAACAGCAGTTACCACAGAAAATATTGCACAAAAGAGTCAGGCAACTTTCAAGCTCTTTGTCAATAACACCAGCGATACCGCGAATAGTTATCAATTGGAATACAGTAAAGATAAGCCATTTGTTGCAGGTAGCCTAGAAGAAAATTGGGGTGTTGACTTCTATTTTGATGGTGGAAATGCAGACTGCTCTACATTAGGTCAAGTGACTGCAACAAGTAGTAATATCCCTGCAGGTGCTAATCAACAAATATGTGCTGTTGTGACAGCCCCCGCCAATGCGGTTGCTGGTATCGTCTATCCTATTTATTTCCGCATTATTTCAGCCTTAAGTGGTGCAAGCGATATTAAACATGATGCAGTGATGATCATAAGCAAGCCCGCATTAAGTATCGAGCCAAATCAAATAGGTCAGGTAGAGCCAGGTTCAACGGTTATTTATAGTCATCATGTTACCAATAATGGCAATACAGCATTGGAGTGCGTTAATGTAACATCTGTGGATTCAGATCCCCAATCAGGCTGGTCATCTATTATTTATAAAGATGTTAATAAAAGTGGCAAATTAGATGCAGCTGATACACCGCTAGTTAATCAAACATTAGCAGTGGGTCAGAGTTTTCCTATTTTAATTAAATTATTTGCTCCAGCAACTGCTGCGATGGGGGAGAAAAACATACAAGCACTAACCGTTAAGGGTCATCAAGATAACGGTGATGCGAATCCTGCTACTTGTGTCGGTACGCTACTAACAAATCAAGTACAAGATGTGACGACGGTTAGTACCTCAAAAATGAGCATTATAAAAGAGCAGGCGGTAGATGCTGATTGCAATGGTAGTGCGGATGGGTCATTTTTAACTACTGTGTTTCAAGTGCAGCCAAAAACTTGTGTTATCTATCGTTTAACGGCTACTAACACAGGTTCTACGACTGTGAAAAATGCGCGTATTGATGATGCAGCGCCTACTTTTACCCAGTTTTTTGGTACACCGATAGTTAGCCCAGTCGCGGGGAATATTGTTGGCGGTGTTACGGAAACTGATGGTGATATTTCAGGAGGTAGCGTGAATGGGGCGAGTATTAGTGTTGCGCCTGGAAATACATTGGTGCTTACGTTTGGTGTGAAGTTAGATTAAATTTATAATGAAATAAAGAGGATGCCGATTATCTATTGTAAGGAGGTGGAATAAATTCATTAATCTTAGATTAAGAGTTTGATAGCTATAATTATGTTTCAGTAATAATAACAATTATAAATCAATAATAATAAAAAAGAAGGGAAAAACAATGAGAAAAAAGATACTTACAATGTCTATTGCTGCAGTTTTGACAGCGGTAACAAGTTCGAGCGTTATGGCATTTGATAGCAATGGAGTAGATACAGGGCCTGACTCTGCTTATGCCACACATGGACCTATTTTAGTGCCAGTTACTGGTCGTCTAGCAGCTTATCAAGGTAATTTATTACCACTTACTGGGGTGACGCCCTCCGTTACTGTAAATGCTCATCCGCCAAAAGAAGCCGATGAAGGCTTGAGACTTTATTCTGTAAAATCAAATGATGCTACGATAAATAATCCTGCACTTTATGATGTTTCTAGGCGTGGGGATGCTTTAATTTTTCCTTTTTTCAATCAAAAAGATGATTGGGGAACTGAGTTTGTTGTAAGAAATACCAGTAAACATCATGCGATTGTTGCAAAGGTTTCCGTTCATAGAAGCAGTGATTCACTGGAAATTATAGATTTTAATGTCTATTTATCAGGAGCTGATGTGGTACGTTTTAAAATAGAAAATGGCAAGCTTACCTCTGAGGATGGCTCTATTGTACGAAGTGTTCCCGCTCCTAGCAGTAATCTTAATGATATAGACGAGGATGATTTTGCCTCTAAAGCAAAGCCATTTGTTAGAGGAGGAGGAGTAAATGGTGATGTACTACCACAAAGTGGCTATGTGGTTGTTTATGGTATGGCACAAGCTAGGGGTGATACTGATGATCTTGACTCACATGATTCACGTTACCATAATCAACATGCACGATTATTTGCCAACTATCGTCGTGAATTAGATGTCTGTCGTCCTGGCTGGCGTATTGGACATAGAAACGCAATGGTAGGTGGTACTTATATACGAAATACTATTATTTCTAGAACCACCGCAGGAGGTAATGTCTATTCTGGTATTGATAATTATAGTATCGCAGCACCGAATCAGGCAGAAGATTGTCGACCAGATGGTATGATTAAAGCGGGTAACTTTTTTGGTGATGTCGGAGAGCACCTTTCAGGTACGGTAAGGCTTTATAATGGAACCAATGCTCCAAGAGATATGATGCTTCCTGCAACGGCGATTAAAAACTTCACGTCTGGAAATAAAATTATTTGGGCAGAGGGCGAAATTGCTAATCTTCAAGATAGGAGAATTGTAGGTAATACCCATGATGCTGGATCTTCTGGACTTCCGGATGTTGAATGGGCTTTATATAATGAGCAAGGTATTCGTGAAGATGCTAAAGCTTTCGCTGTTGTGAATACAGCCTATACTTTTAATGCAGATTCAGTTGCTAACCAGTTAGTTATTACCCAGCCTTATAAACGAATATTAGTACAGCTGGGCAATGATGATGGCTATTGGCGTGATACAAGTACTAATTTTGGTACCTTCTCTTTTATCTATAATGTGTTTAATGAACATGAGAAAATGCAGGGCATAGAGTATACCCACTCTCCATGGGATTCAGCTATTCCTGTTGGCAGGAATGAAGTTGAAATAATGAAAGACTTAGAGGTGGGTACTGATTTTGAAAATGAAAATGGTTTTGCTTTACTAAAATTTGTTGATACTCGTGGACATAATGCGCAGATGCCTGCAATTATCACGCAGATGATAGGTAGTACTGTTGCTGGCGTTCCTCAGGTTAACTGGATCTACTCACCCACTGATTTGTTTACAAATAAGGATTGCCCTAATCCATCTTCAGATGCGGCAAATCCAAATGAACTAATATGTAATTAATATTTTCTAAAATAATACGATTAAAAAAGTATCTGGAAATATTCTCTATAAATGGATGTTTCCAGATCAGTAAAGAATTTACGGGGAAAATAATGAACAAAATAATATTAACACCCATTGTGATTGGGGTGCTAGCAAGTGCTGTTATTTCGGGTTGTAGCAGTAGTAATAAGTCAGAAACTGGTGAAAAAAAGGTATGTGATTATAAGATTCAAGGTGGGAATGCTGTTGATGTTATGTTTGGTACATCCTATAGCAATCCATCTGTAAAAGTTACGAAAGAAGGTAAGGACGTTACCTTTAAATTGGCAGGAGCCGTTAATACCAGTAAGTTAGGTACTTACAAGGTTACTTATACTGGTGAAAGTTGTAAAAATACTCAAGTACGTACAGTAAAAGTTGTGCCATCATCATGTACTTATAAATTGACGGGTGATAATCCACTTCAAGTAATCCTTGGTGATAAATTCAAAGAGCCTGGTTTTGATGTTAAAGATATTAATAAAAAGACAATTACAGGTGCGGTGACAGGAACTGTTGATACTTCAAAAATGGGTGATTATGCCCTGACTTACAAGGCCGAAGGGTGTAAAAACTCTCAAACCCGTAAAGTACAAGTTGTTGTTGGTAGGTGTGATTATACATTGGCAGGCGCTAATCCATTAATACTTAGCCTTGGTGATACTTATAGTGACCCTGGCGTGGCAGTTAAAGATTCCAAGAAAAAAACGGTAACAAGCACTGCATCGGGGGCAGTTCGTACATCAACAGTAGGTGATTATACGGTTACTTATCAAGGGTTAGGTTGTTCAAATACGGAAACACGTAAAGTAACTGTTAAGTCAGTGATAGGTCTATGTACCTATGATTTAAAGGGCGATAACCCATTAGTGCTGACACAGGGTGGCGCTTATCAGGAGCCTGGGGTTAGTATTCAAGGTGCTAAGAAGCAGATGGTTACAGGTACGACATCAGGTTCTGTAGATACGTCTAAACTGGGTGATAATACAATTACTTACAAAAGTGATCGTTGTACGAATGTAGCAACTAGAAAAGTAAAGGTTGTTTCTGCAGATTGTTCATACGCGCTTCTTGGTGATGATCCTTTAATAACAAGTAAGGGTGATACATTAAAAGATCCCGGTGTAACTGTAAAAGATGCTGCTGGCTCAGTTGTAAAAAGTACTAAGTCTGGTGATGTAGATACAGCAAAACTAGGTGATTATATGTTAACTTATCAAGGAAAAGACTGTGCTAATTCACAAACTCGTGTTGTAAAAGTTGAGATGCCAAGGTGTGTGTATACATTGAAAGGAGATTCACCACTAGAAATTGCACTGAATAGTAAGTATGTAGACCCAGGAGCTACTATCGAAAACGGTGATAAATTTATGGGGGTAGGTGCTGTTGATACAAAAAAAGTAGGTCAATATGTTGTGAACTATAAAGATAGTAAGAATTGTGGTAACTCTGCTGATCGTATTGTGAACGTTAGAGCGCTTACTAACGATGAGTTGAAGGATACAATTTTACCTGGTATTTAATTTTCAGAGAACTAAGTAAGTTTAAAAGCCATCACTATTAATTTAGGATGGCTTTTTTTATTGCCCTCTAGTTCTTATAGGTCAATAGTTATAGAAGAAATAAAAAGGTATGCTATCCACTTTATTATTTCATGGAGAATACCAAGAATGCTATGGCTAAAAACATTTCATATTCTATTTGTCATGTCATGGATGGCAGGAATATTCTATTTACCTAGAATATTTGTTCATTATATTGAAGGTAAAAAAGCAGGGCAACAGGTTGATCGTCTCGCTATTATGGCGAAAAAGCTATATGGCTTTATGACATTAATGATGATGTTGGCAATTGGTTCAGGAGTTTGGCTTTGGTTAGTCTATTGGCCATTATCTATGGGATGGTTGCATGTGAAAATATTTTTTGTCGTGCTGTTATTGTTATACCACTTATGGACAAAGCAACGAATGAAGGAAATGCAGCAAGGAACAATCAAAGAATATGGGGTAAATTATCGTTGGTTAAATGAAGTGCCATTATTATTAGCATTGGTTATATTGATAATGGTTGTAGTAAAACCACTATAGAAATAGGATAACCCTATCTATTTATTAAAATAGGTAGGGTTATTTATAATAATTAATATTAAATCATTATAATATTGTTTTTACTATATCAGCAAATCATCAAGATCTTTCCCGTCTTTAAGCGCTGATTCAACCCACTTTGGCTTTCTGCCTCTACCTGTCCATGTTTGATCAGTATCATTAGGATTGGCATATTTAGGCTTTACTTTGCTCACTTTTTTTGGTTTAGATGTAGAAATAACCTCATCAAAAGTAAAGCCCGACTGTTTAGCAAGCTCTTCCATTTGTTTACGCAAAGATGTCTTTTCTTTTCTTTGCTTCTTTTTTATTGCAGGTCCCAAATTGTTTTGTAGCTCAATTAGCTCAGGTAGGCTCATTTTCTCTAAATTGATAGACATCCTTTCTCCAGTAGTTGTGATTGTTAATGTATAGTTAAGCTATACATTTTTGATACTATAAATAAAATGTAATATTTTCAAGTATTATTTGTTTATCATTATTTTATTTTTGGTTTCCTTTTCTATTATAAATAATACAAACAAGGTATAGAGTTATATAGCCTATCAAAAATTAATGCTTGTGTTCATATTTGATTTCAGTTGTTGTTAATTCAGAAATGAAAATATTGATACATCATATATGTAACGCTTTATCTGAATTTAACCTGTGTCACTGGTCATATTAGTCATTTTTATGTAATCATTAAATACTCATCAAATTTGTTTTACCGTTCACAATGTTGATAACAATAATAATGAAAATAATAAATTTTAAGAACAAGGTAAACGGAGAAAGTGGCATGGTTTCAGCCGTGACCATTGTTGCTCTTTTTGTGTTTAGTATTATTTTAGCTGTATGGCAAATTCTCTATAATCAAGGTAGCAGTCTTGTTTCAGGAACGCCTGTGTTATTACCTTTGCTACAGGCTGTATTATTATTACTAGTCATTGTTTTTGGTGTATTGCTCTATAATGTACGCTATAAATCCATTCTCAGTCAGGATGTCATGGGAATGACAAATCAAGGGGTAAATTTATCATTTTCAAATACTGAGAATTTTCTTGGTGCTGCGGCAGGTGGAATTATTCGCCTCAACTCATCATTTGAGGTGGAGTATATTAATGAGGCGGCATTAATAATTCTCGGATTTAAGGATGATCTTAGGGGTGAGTCAGTTTATAGACTAATAACAAACTATAACTCTAAAAGTGGTCATTTTATTTTAAAAGATGCGTTGGAAAAACAGTTTGAGAGAACAGTCACACCTTCTGAATTTAGTGAGATAACACTACTTAATGTGGAGGGTGAAGAGCGCTATTTGAAGCTGAAAACAGCACCTGTACAAAATAATAATGGCGTTATTGACTATGTTATTTTGATTATGCAAGATTTAACCGAAGAGAAAAAAAAGATGAGCCGGCTATATCGTCAGGCATCGGTAGATTCCTTAACAGGATTAAAAAATAGACATAGCTTTCAGCAATCCCTTGATGAATTACTAGTAAAACCTGCTGGTGGGACAGAGCGTCATGTCTTGTGCTATATGGATCTTGACCATTTTAAAGTAGTCAATGATGTATGTGGTCATGCTGCTGGTGATGAGTTGTTAAAACAAATAGCAGATATTTTTTCTAAAAGTGTACGCTCATCCGATACATTAGCACGGGTTGGCGGAGACGAATTTGCCATTCTATTGCCGCAATGTGAGATAGAAACATCAAAAAGAATATGTCAGCGTATTATAGAAGATATTCATAACTATCGTTTTACATGGCAGCAAAATAGTTTTTCAGTTGGTGTTAGTATCGGTGCATTAGAGTTTGATTCAAAATACCGTGTTTCAGATCGAAGTGATCTAATGATTAGGGTTGATCAGGCTTGTTATAAAGCCAAGCAAAATGGACGCAATCAGTTGTATCTTGAAGATTTGAATACGATTACAGCACAATCTAATAAAAAAACTGATCAGCATGACAACTGGGATGAGTCAATTAATAAGGCACTAAAAAGCGATCAGTTTGTTCTTTTTATACAGCCTATTATTTGCCTTGGTGAGGCTGATTCTTGTGCAAATGATCAATATGAAGTGTTAGTGCGTATGAAGCATGAAGGGGAGTTATTATCGCCAGGTAGTTTTTTGCCATCTGCAGATCGTTTAGGTTTAATGTCAACCATTGATCGCTGGGTGGTGAGTAAAACAGTCGAGACTATTGCAAAAAATGATAAGGGTCAGGTAAAGCAAAGAGGCAATTTATTTACTATCAATATTGCAGCTGATACCGTGCTGGATAATAGCTTTGTGGCTTTTGTTGAGGCGCTTCTTTATGATAAGAAGGTAGATCCAAGTTTACTCTGTTTTGAAATATCCGAAAGTGTTGCTTTAGCCAACTTTGCAGAGACGCAGAAAACACTGAAACAGCTGTCGGAGTTAGGCTGTAGTGGCTCACTGGATGACTTTGGTAGTGGCTTTTCATCATTGAACTATTTGCGCGAGCTAACTTTGAAGTATCTAAAGATCGATGGCTCTTTTATTCATAATATGAGTAAAAATAGAATTGATGCAGCAATGGTGGAAGGGGTTAATAAAGTAGGGCAAGTGATGAATTTACATACCATTGCAGAACTGGTAGAAAATGAAATAACCGTTAAGCTATTGCAAAAGATGGGAGTCGATTATGCGCAAGGGTATCACTGTGGTAAACCATTTCCCATGAGTAACATTTACTCTGGTAATAATAACTCTCCTGAGCTGGCACATGATGATGCCTCAATGGCTACGCTTTAGCTTTTTCTCTAACACTTAGTTTATCGGTTTAAGTTGGGTTGGTATAATTTTTTGTCTAAAAAACCTCAACAATATCGAAGCTTGTCCGAGAATAGGTGAGCTGCAACTCCTGCAACCTAAACTGTCTATTTCCTGCGATCATCCGCACTTGAGTAGAAGGCATGTGGTTTTAAGATACTTTCTTTAAGACAGGTTTTAGTCATAATTTCTGTAGAGAGTAGCCACGTTATAGTGAAAACTCTCACAGCTTACACCCTATCGCCATTTCCCCCCCTCTATAGCCACCCATCATTATTATTAATTAACCTATCTAGCAAGTTTTTCCCCTTGGGTTATTTCTATGACATCTTATTTGAAATGGAATTAACACAAGGGAAAAATACAATGAAATTACTAGCGATAAATCTAAAGACTATCAGCATTATTATCATTTCAGTGCTGCTATCGACGCATCTATCAGCAGCGCAATTGCCGTGGAGTAATAAGGTTTATAGCCATTTCTCAGATCAAGAGCCGCTATCAATACTTTTGAAAACATTAGCAGCATCTCAAAATACTCAAGTCACTATTAGCAAAAGAATAGAAGATGTTATCAGTGTTCACTTTAAAAATAAAACGGCAAAAAATATTTTTAAAGAACTCGTGAAAGCGCACGGTCTGATTTGGTATTACGATGGTGGTGTACTTTATATTTCTAAGAAAGATGAAACCCAGACAGGTTCTATCAACCTAAAGTATCACACGACAAAAGAATTTGCACAATCGCTACGCCAGTTAGGCATTCTAGATGATCACTTTTACTGGGTGGAATCAGAGCATGATAATACGGTTTATTTTAAAGGTCCCGAGCGCTTTGTTAGCACAGTATTAAAAATGTCAAAAGTTTTGGATAAAAAACCTGCAAAGCCACGTATCTATAAATGGATTGATAAAAATGGCATACCCAACTTTAGTTCAAAAATGCCAGGGCACTTTAATCAGAGTAAAAGCTTGAATGTAGTCGATGTGGATAGAGGTGTATCAGTGGTTGGAGATAGGGGTATTGAGCAACGTTGGAAAAGTAATAATTTAAAGTAATATTAATTATTTATGTGCTTGTTACTCGTATTTTATCGACGCCTTTTGTCTGGAAATATCACCCATCAATTAACATGCCCTTATAATAAAATTGGAAAAGGATATATAAAAGATGGCAACTAAAAACAGAGGTTATTCTCTACGTGTTTTATCAGGAGAGAATACAGGAGCGCAAATAGCGCTGGAGCCTAGAGTTCCTCTTGTTGTTGGCAAGTCGGCAGCTTGTAATGTTATTTTCAATAATGAAGATGTTGCCGATAGACATGTTAAATTAGTGCTGTCGGAAGGCAGTGTGCGCTTAAGGCCCTTAGCACAGCCTGTCTATGTTGAAGGTAAAGATATTGGTCTGCATGATGCGACTTTATTACCCTATCAGCTAGTGACTATTGGAAAAGTCGGTTTTGCAATCGGCGATGGTACAGGTAGGTGGCCTAGTGTAGATCAGCAGGGAAAGAAACAACAGCTTGGCTTAGAGAGTACTGATAAAAAGGCAGAGACATCAGGTGCTTGGAAAAAATGGCTTTTTTGGCTTGGTCTTGCTGTATTGATATTGGCAAATTTACATTACTTTAGTCGTGATGAGGGCGGTATATTTAGTGCATTTGGCTTAAAAGACACAGTTGAAGAGCAGGTTTATAACGCAATAGGTGATGCTGATTTGCCAAATGTTGCAGTGTCTAAGACGCCAACGGGACGCATAAAGGTCACAGGTTATGTCGCTACGAATGAGCAAAAACAACGTTTGATAAGTAGTATTTTGAAAGTCAAAGGTGATGTGTCTCATCATATTTTGGTTAATTCCAATATTGAGAATAATGCTCTATTAATAGCGCAGACTTTAGGAGAGGAGCAGATACATTTTTCTTCAAAAGGTGATGGCGTTTTGATTGCTGCTGGTTATACGCAGAGTCAGGCTAACTGGAGGAGAGTAAAAAGCAATATTCTTGAAGATATTGAGGGCATAGAGTCTATAAATGATACACAGATTAAACCTGTTTTGGAGTTGCTAAAAGAAGGGGTTCAAGAGCAAGGTTTGTCAGAAAAAATAAGGGTTCATCAGAAAGATAAGAAATTTATGGTTTCTGGTGATCCAACTCAAAAGCAAATTAAAGAATGGCACAAATTACTTGGAAGAATAATAAGCCCCGTTGATGGTTATTGGTCGGTAGTAGAAGAATTTACTACATCTGCTGATGCTAAGGAATTTAAGCTTTCTTTAAGAAGCGTCAGTATTGGAGAGATACCTTTTATCGTCTCAAAGGATGGTAAGAAGTACTTGGAAGGTGCTCACTTGGGTGAAGGGTATTATATTAAGAAAATTATGGCGGATCAGGTTCTGCTTAAACACAACGGTACAGAGATACCAGTCTATTTTGGAAAAAAAGGTGATTCAAGGTGATGCTAGATATTGAGAAAGATCTAAAAAATGATACAACGGGCGAGTATAAAAACAGTGTACTGGTTAAGTTAAGAAGTACCAGTACCGAGGTTCGTAATGAATTGGGGCAAGGTCTAGTTCCTGATGAGTATGAAAAATTAAGCAAATTATTACAGGCTTTAGATGCCAGTATAAAGATTGTTGAACAGTATTAAATAAAAAATATTTTTTTGTAGTGACGCACTATGATTATTAATGAGCCGAAAGGTTCTATTTTAAAGTTCCCTGCGTTAATGTTTTTCAAGCATTGGGAATATTATCATTGTAACTTATAAGGAGATCATACAATGGCAGACGTTGGTTTAACAGGCGCAGCACCAGCCGCAGCAGCAGCAGGTGGCGGTGATGCAAATTCTACATTAGATACAAACGGCTTACTTGCAAAGCAGACAGCGACGCAAAATAAGGCTATGGCATATCAGACTGCATCAACCGATTTGCAGACGAAATTTCAGATGCACTCGGCAGCTGAAAAAAATAGAGCAGCTATATCGACCTCTGTGTCGGCTCTTGCTA
Source organism: Cocleimonas sp. (assembly GCA_023146675.1). Classification (GTDB taxonomy): domain Bacteria; phylum Pseudomonadota; class Gammaproteobacteria; order Thiotrichales; family Thiotrichaceae; genus JAGLBW01. Next base: position 13,031 of record JAGLBQ010000142.1, read on the forward strand.
ATCAGCAATCTCAGGCACTGTCTAGAGCTTAATAGCTAGCTTGAGTTGATGAGTGGGGAAAGAGTGGTTTGTTTGCTCTTTCCCTTACTCAGTTTATATTTTTACTGAAATAAAAAAAGAGATATGAAATATGAAAATTGATGGTGATGTAATTCAGTTATTGTCTCAAATTGGCTATCTTGCTTGCCTAAAGGGTGATGTGGCAAATGGTCAAATGATTATGGATAGTGTTGAGATGAATAGTGATAGTCATCCTTCAGCAATGATAGGTGTTGCAATATCACGAATATATGCAGGACAGTATACAGAGGCTGTTAGTACATTAAAAAATAAAGTACTTAATGTTGAGCCAGATAATATGACAGCAAAAACTTTTTTAGGTATTGCTCTTAGTGAGTCAGGCGAGTCAGAAGAGGCACTTGAGCTGTTTAAAGACATAGTTGCAAATGGCAATGCGGATAATAGCGCAATCGCCAGTTTTTATCTGAGTGAAATGAATGCGGCTGAAATAAAGTAAATTATTTTTTATGTTGATGAATAATTGGAGAAAAATTTAATGGTGAGGCAATAAAAATGATTGAAAATATGGTGCCAGTAAACCTTGTTCATGGAAGTATGCTTCAAACAAATCAACAACAATATCCAATACAAAAACCAGAAGAACAAGATGTATTGAAATTTAAATTAGAATTGGAGCCAAGTGGACAGGTTCCTCCTATTTTTGAAGCAATAGATAAAGTGGATAAAGTCAAAGAGGCCGATAATACCGTCTTTGGTCTTCTTAAAAATGTAGACAGTAATTATCATCATGTATTGACAAGCATGAGTGATTTAGCCAGAGATGAAAAAAAATTAGAATTTAAAAGTCTATCTGCTGCACGTAATGAGGTTGAAGCAGTAAGAACTCAGTCTTCAGGTGATGTTCAGGGTGATGCGTTTGTACGTACGCCTGAGGATGTTCAAAATGAAAATCAGGCGGGCTATAAAGAATTAATTGCTAACCAAGAAGAAAATCAATTAAAAGCAATGCAAATGATACATGATATGACAAATAAGACCATTGGCGCACAAATGTTTATGAGCAATATAAAAGTGATAGGTGCTGCTATTAGTCAACTGAGTCAAGGGTTTAAAACATTATTCCGCTCCTCTGGATAATTAAGTGAAGATAACCACATTTTATTCCTAAATGTATACACACCGTTTAAAGAGTCATCTATTACAGTAGTCGGGAAAAATAACTCTTTATATTTAAACTATGTATTAATACCCACTAATAATTAGTCATAATGGGTTGAAAAATGAAGAACTATAAATTTAATATTAAGAGATTAAGATTAGTTTCAGTACTTGTCTTAGGCTTTTTCTTGTCTGGCTGTCAGATGGAGTTGTACAGTAGCTTATCTGAAAATGATGTTAATAATATGCTGTCTATTATGCTCAGTAATGGGATAGATTCAGAGAAAATAAAGGACAAAAAAAGCAAGGCATATGCCTTGATGATTGATGAAAATAAAATCCCCAAAGCAATAGAGTTATTAAAAGAACATGGCTACCCACGGGAAAAAGTAACGGGTGTTGAAGATCTATTTAAGAAGGAAGGACTGGTTTCTTCTCCAATGGAAGAGCGTGTTCGCTATATTTATGCTCTTTCACAGAGTGTGCAAGAAACCTTATCGCAAATAGATGGTGTATTAACGGCAAGGGTTCATATTGTCATGCCAGAAAACAATCCTTTTGTTGATACCATTAAGCCTTCATCAGCCTCTGTTTTTATTAAATATCATCCGTCATCCGATATTAGAAATATTAAATCAAAAATAAAACTAATCGTTGAAAAGAGTATTGAGGGGTTAAGTTATGAAAAAGTGTCTGTTGTCATGCTACCCGCACAGCTTTCCTATACACGCAGATAAGGATCATCTGTGTTCCTGAGATTTCATAATTAAAAATAAAAACATGAATAATAATGATCAAACTGACAAAGAAGGCTTGCCTTATCCAGTATGGGAATTTAACTATAAGCCAGAGCGATATATTCATAAAAGCTGGCTTCATGCACTACCCAATGGAGAGTTAATTGATAAATTAATGGGAGAAGGGCGTGATACTGAGCGTTTGTCTAATTATCTTATATCCCAGCTTGGGTTTGATGGTCAGTTTTTCTTTGATTTTTCAAATATCTCATCACAAGTAGCACTATGGTCAGCGAGTGATTTGAAAAGATTAGTTATGTATACAGGGCTTTGTTGTCATTATAAAGATATTCAGCTACTTATTATTAGAGAGAAAGTATTGGAGGTACGCAATTATTTGGGCGATGAAATGTATGATTTTGCAATGAAACGTGCCGCATCCTTTATGGACTTTCAGCCTGATACACTTGAGTTTTCAGATAAGGTTCATCTTAATAATCGTGTCATTATTTCAGGGCTTGTTTGCTTGCATAGCTATATGCGTCGTTTTCCAACCGCCTTTATGAAGCGTGTCATTATCAAATTGCCCCGAGAATGGTTTGAGCATATGGTTAAATATACCCCTCAGATAACGAAGCATGAAAGTAAAAAACAGGCATGTATACGAGTAATAGAAAAGGTTATGCATGAAGTGGAGCATGATTCTAAAGCTAATAAAGCATCTTCTGATAAACCTGCGGGTAATAAAATTTCGAACTAAAATATGTAAGGCTTACTCATTATGTCAAATTTTATCAAAATAAAATCACTTGAAACTGATTTGAAATCAGGTGAGCGAATAATTAAAGCACATGATTATGCACATTTTATTACGTCAGAGCTGATAGCAAAAGAAGCTAAAGAGAATAAAAGAAAAGGAGAGCTTGCAGCAACAGAAGCATTACTTAAAGCGGTACAAAATGGTATTACTCAGGGCGAGGAAGAGTCAAGAAAGCAACTAGCAGAACAAATGTTAAAAGCTTCATCGGATACATTAGAGCAGTTGGCAGAAGTAGAAAAAGGTTTATTAGATGTTGTTACTAATGCGGTGCGTAAAATCATTGAAGATTATGATGATGATAAATTAGCACTTGCAATGGTCAGAAATGGTTTAAAACTCGTTTGCAAAAGCCAGCGTGTTATTGTACGGGTTAATCCCAAAAAAATAGATAAACTAATGCAAGGATTGATTAGCCTAGATCATAATATTGATTTTTTAGAGATTATGCCTGATGAGAACTTATCGGATACTGATTGTGTCTTAGAATCTGATATAGGCATTGTTAGAGCTAGTCTTGAAGAGCAGTTACAGCATATTGAAAATTCTATAAAAACAGCACTTCCTAATTAAAGTGTATTAACATTTTTGCTAGTCATCAAAATCAGGCGTTATTTTTTGTTTCTTAAACAGCACACTAATAGATCACTGTTGAAATACTACTAGATTATCCCGATGAATAAGCTCTTTTTCTCCACTATAGCCAAGCACCTTGGCAAAGTCAGTGCTGCTAATACCACAAACCTTATCAATATCATTCTTAGGGTAATTAACTAAACCACTTGCGATAATATTTCCACCAGGATCAAGGCAGTTAATGACATCGCCCCGTATAAACTCACCTTCTGCTTTAGTCACGCCAATAGAAAGTAAACTTCTTCCATCATTCAAAATAGCATTTGTAGCACCCTGATCTAACCAAAGTTTTCCGCAGGGATTAAGATGCCCCGCAATCCACTGCTTTCTTGCTGCTAGTTGCGTATTATCTGGAATGAGTAGAGTGCCAAGATTTTCACCTTGTTGCAGACGGTTCAGTACATTTTTTTCTCTTCCAGAAACAATAACGGTAGCGCAACCTGAGTGTGCAGCGCGTTGTGCCGCTATTATTTTAGTTGCCATCCCGCCAGTGCCTATATTAGTACCGGCAGAACCTGCAAAACTCACAAAATCAGGATCAGTTGCAGAGCCTTCAGAAATTAATTCAGCATCATCATGGTGGCGCGGGTCTTTGGTATATAGCCCTTTCTGATCGGTTAAAATAATTAATAAATCAGCTTCAATTAGATTGGCGACTAAGGCTGCCAAGGTATCATTATCGCCAAGGCGAATCTCATCCATTGCCACCGTATCATTTTCATTGACGATAGGGAGTGTGTCGAGTGACAGCAAAGTGCGCAGTGTATTGCGGGCATTTAAATAGCGACGGCGATTGCTAATATCATCATGGGTTAGCAGTATTTGTGCCGCCTGTATTTTATATTGCTGAAATTGGCGTTCATAAGCTTCAATAAGCCCTGTTTGTCCGATTGCTGCAGCAGCTTGTAATTCAGGCAATCCAGTAGGGCGTTTTGTCCAGCCCATACGACTCATGCCCTCGGCAACCGAGCCAGAGGAGACGAGTACAAGCTCAATACCATGCTGTCGTAATTCTGCGATTTGTTTTGCCCAATCACTAATTGCAACATAGTCTAGACCTTTGCCATCTTGGGTCAGTAAAGCACTGCCTATTTTGACAATCCAGCGTTTACTTTTTTGTATGTATTTTGAGCGATTCATTATGTGTAGGGGTTTATAAAAAAATAGGTCTCGCGAAAAGATACAAAGTACCAAGGTAAAGATACTTTGGTGTCCTTGCATCTTTGAGAGATATTTATTTTTTGGTGTGGAAACTTGAAGAGTTTAGATGTCACTAATCGCCCGCAGCATAAGCAGCATCATCTAAATATTGCATGATCTTATTTGCTAGCTCTTGTGCACCCATGCCTGTTGCAGCAGATATTTGAAACACAGGATTAGTCCACTGCAAGCGTTTAATAATATCATCACAAATAGTTTGTACTTCATCGGTAGGTAGTAGGTCAATTTTATTAATAATCAACCAGCGTTCACGGTCTTTTAACTCATCACTGTATTTTTCTAATTCTTTTTCAAGAATGCGCACAGATTTAACAGGATCAGCTTGATCCATTGGTGCAATATCCACTAAGTGGAGTAATAAACTGGTACGTGAGAGATGTTTAAGAAACTGAATACCAAGACCAGCGCCCTCAGCAGCACCTTCTATCAATCCAGGAATATCCGCAATCACAAAACTTTGATTAACATTGATGCGTACAACACCAAGATTAGGGTAGAGTGTAGTAAACGGGTAGTCTGCAACTCTAGGTTTTGCAGATGATAAATTGGTGATAAGGCTGGATTTTCCCGCATTAGGGAGACCTAATAGCCCAACATCAGCCAGCACTTTCATTTCAAGTCTGATACTGCGTAAATCACCTTCTGAACCAGGTTTTGTTTGACGTGGTGCGCGGTTGGTGGAGCTTTTGTAGCGCAAATTACCAAGCCCATGAAAACCACCTTGGGCAACTTTAGCTTGCTGACCATCTTTGGTTAAATCACCAATAATTTCATTGGTGGTTTCATCATAAATAATGGTTCCAATTGGCACGGGGATAGCAATATCATCACCTTTTCTGCCCGTCATGTTACGACTAGCGCCATTCTCACCACGAGCCGCTTCATAAAAGCGTCGATGGCGAAAATCAGACAATGTGCTCAGACTTTTATCAGCCTGTAAAAAAACACTGCCCCCATCGCCCCCGTCGCCCCCATCAGGACCGCCAAACTCAACATATTTTTCACGGCGGAAGCTGATGCAACCATTACCGCCGTCACCTGCTTTTACATTGATAACAGCTTCATCGACAAATTTCATATTGGATTATTGTCCTTCGCCACCGCAAGATCCGCCACCGCAACAACCACCTGATCCGCTATCATCAGCTACTGGTTTATCATGAGAGCCACCAGCCGCATGTACATGACCATGCTCTAGTTCTTCTGTTGTTGCTTCGCGTATATCAAGCATTTCCACATCAAAATTTAATGTTTGACCTGCAAGTGGATGATTCGCATCAATCTTTATATCATCACCGTCAACGGCAGCAATGGTAATGACTTCAACTCCAGCGTCTGTCTGTGCTTGAAACTGTGCGCCAGCAATGAGTTGATCATCAGGAACACCTGTAAACATTTCGCGTGAAACATCTTGGGTTAAATCATCATTACGTTCACCATAAGCTTCAGCAGGATCAACGCTAATAGAGAATGAATCACCGACACTTTTGCCTTCTAATGCCTTTTCAAATCCTGGAATCATGCCACCTACGCCATGAATAAAGGCCATTGGATTTTCTTTATCTGCCTGATCAATTACTTGACCATCAACCGTTAAGGTATAGGCAACAGAAGCAACTTGATTTTTTGTAAGACTCATTGGAGGACTCTCTATATCATTTTAAAAGCCCCCGATTCTGACATATTTAAGGGCTTACGGCTAATGGGAATTGAGATATGATGCAGGAATGCTAACACTTCATTCAAGTAATCACTTAGAAAACCTCAGTCAACAATTTGCCGAACTTGCTTCCACTCCGCTGGATAATGTTTTTGCGGAAGAGCAAATAGTGGTACAAAATGCAGCAATGGGACGTTGGCTATCAATGCAAATGGCGCAACAACTTGGGGTTAGTGCTAATTATCATTATTTTTTTCCTGCCGAATATATGTGGAGGTTATTACATAAAGTAGTGGCTGATATTCCACAGCATGATCCCAGCCAGCCAGATGTATTACGCTGGCGATTACTTGCTACTTTTCTTAATCAGCCTAAGGATTACCCTGAACTAGCGCATTATATAACCAATGAACTGGCAGCATGGGATTTAGCAGATGCCTTAGCTCCTGTGTTAGATCAATATTTATTCTATCGACCTGAATGGATAGTGCAATGGGAGGCAGGGGAGTTCGCTAACGATGATTGGCAAGCACGACTCTGGCGGCAACTGATTATGGATGATACCGGTGAAAGCCGTCATATTAATCATTGGCTTGATTTACAAGATAATTTCATTAAGCATTTTACTGAAAAACATAAAAATAAGCCAAAGGGAAGCTTTCCTCAGCGGGTATCATTTTTTTCTGTGCCTGCTTTATCACCTGGCTATATTCGTTTGTTGGCAGAATTAGCCACAAAAATTGATGTGCATTTATTTGTAATTAATCCATGCCGTGAATATTGGGGCAATATTGAGTCAAGAAAACGTCCGCTTGATGAACAGGCTTCCTTTGATATGGGTAATGATTTGCTCGCCTCCTTAGGAAAGCAGGGGCGAGATTATATTGATCAGCTATACGACTTAGGGGCGCAAGATCAAGAAAGCTGGGTTGATCCAAAAGGTGACAGTGTATTGCACTGTTTGCAATCTGATGTATTGAATTTACAGCAAACTGAGGTTGACTTGGATGAGCAAACCTCCATTCAATTTCATTCTTGTCATACGCCCATGCGCGAAGTAGAAGTGTTACATGATCAAATTTTAGCGGCTCTAGAAGAATCCAATGATTTAACTCCCGCAGATATTGTGGTGATGACTCCTGCCATTGACAGCTATGCACCTTATATAGAAGCTGTTTTTTCCACGGCTGAGCATTTTTTACCATTTAGTATTGCTGATAGCAGTTCAGCCAGTAAACAACCAACAGTGGAAGTTTTTCTTAAATTACTCGATTTGCCTGAGCAGCGCTTTACGATTGAGGGTGTGTTTGAACTGCTTGAATATGCAGAAGTGAGAGAGATGTTTGGTCTCGATGAGCAACAGGTATTACAGTGTAGGGACTGGGCGAAAGCAACGAATATTCGCTGGGGAGTCAGTCGTAAAATGCGAGTCACAACAGGCTTGCCAGATACTGATGAACATAGTTGGAAATATGGTCTGGATCGTATGTTGTTAGGCTATATGATGCCTGGTGAACAGATTTTTAGCGATACACAATTATTGCCATTTAATCAGATTGAAGGCAATGATGGGCAAACACTGGCATCTTTTTGTCGCTTTACCGATTGTATTTTTCGCCTATGGGAATGGTCATTAAAATCTCAGTCAGTGAGTGAATGGATAGAAAAACTAAAAGAATTGGTTGGTGATATATTTCTTCAAGACGCAGAGTATCAAAGTATTTTCAAAGCGCTGGACAGTATTAATCAACAACAGCAACTTGCTGAGTTTGAGCAGCCCATTGCGTTTAGTATTTTCAAAAAAATAGTGCGTGGGTTACTGGAATCAGCAGGTGATGAGCGTTTTATGACACGCGGGATAACTTTTTGTGCATTAGTTCCGATGCGTAGTGTGCCGTTTAAAATGGTTGCATTATTAGGCATGAATGATGGTGATTTCCCACGTCAAGATCAGCGTCATAGCTTTGATAAAATGGCGGCTGATTCCAGAAAAGGAGATCGCTCAAGTCGGGATGAGGATCGTTATTTATTTCTAGAATCCATTTTGGCAGCGCGGCAACGGCTTTATATCAGTTATATTGGTCAAAGTGTGCAAGATAATAGTGGCTTACCTCCTTCTGTTGTGGTGAGCGAATTACTAGATTATCTCGCTAAAATAACAGGAAAAGAGCAGCAGAAATGGGTCTGTAAACATCCTTTGCAAGCATTTAGTCCTCGCTACTACAGGGGGGGGGAGTTGTTTTCTTATGTCAAAGAATATCTATCGTTACATCTCGATGATACCAGCAATAATCCCCCGTTGCCTTTTATAAGCACAAAACTAGCAGAGCCTGATGCAGAGTTTAAGCAGCTTACATTAGAGCAATTAATCCAGTTTTATAAATCCCCCGCACGTGCTTTTTTACAACGCTGCTTTGGTATTCAAATATTTAACGATGATGATGTGCTACCCATGCGTGAGCCATTTGCATTGGAGTCTTTTATGGATAAGCAAGTGCGCCAACAGATGACGCCTTGTGCTGATGATCAAGTGAACGCGTTGAACTTATGCCGTGCTAAGGGTTTGTTGCCACATGGTGATATTGGGAAGGAAGTATTTAATCAGGAAGCAGATGTTGTAGAAAATTTTTATCAGCAATATCCTGAGTTATTAGAGAGAAACCAACAGCAACAATCATTCCAGCTGCAACTAGGCGAGTTCACACTGACAGGAAAGCTAAGTGATCTAACAGAAAATGGCAGTGTGAAGCAAACGCTAGGAACCTATTATACTGGTGATTTATTATCTATCTGGCTACATCATTTAGTGATGAACAGTGTGCCACTAAATGGTATAAGTATCGCAGAAACAAAGGTCTATCAGCCAAGTGAAGCCTTTACTTTGGCTGTTGTGCCCGATGCTAAATTATTATTGACTCAGTTGCTGGAGAGTTATTGGTATGGTTTGCAACAGCCTTTATATTTCTTTCCTAAACCTGCTTATAAAATGTATGCAGATGGTGCCAATGCAAAATTATCCGCTGCCGAATCCGCTTGGGATAATGATTATTATGGTGGTGAATCAGATAAATTTGAAAACCAATTATTATTTGCAGGGCAAAATGTATTTAATCAGGCATTTTTTGATTTGGCTGAGATTACATTTGGGCGTATGGCGGAGGTTAGGGTTGATGTAAGCAAGTAGTGGCTTGAAGTCCGCTTTTTCTATGGCATGATGAGTCCCGTAAATAATAACGATGCGCCTAAATAACAGAGCAATCCTACAAGGACGCTAATACCGCTGTTTTTTAAGAGTAAATGGGTAATAATAATACCCATAAATCCACTGATCATGCTAATTATCTCAGGTAATCTTTCAATAGAAAAAGCGGATAGATCAATAGAGGTAGCAAAGAGGGCTGCGATAATGGCAGGTCCCATTAAATAAAAGAAGCGGCGTACAAATAGCTTTCTTTTTTCGCCTAATAATTTTTCAATATTAATAAAAAGTGGGATGGCTCTAGTGAGGTAGGTTCCTATTGAAATAGTAATAATAGCAAATATAATTAGAAGGTTGTCTGGCATAATAAGTGATTTTTTGAAGGCTCCGATAGGAACTCAAAACTCAATAGTAAAAAAAGTGTAGCAGTCTTGCCTACTCTTTTGTTTGGTGAAGGATGCCTTGCTTTAATAAATTTTTTTCATGGGTAAAAAAATTCCAATAAAAGGTCCAATAAAGGCGGCGATAAAAATTCCGATTGTTGCGTGCCCGAATAAGGTAAAAATAAGAGCGGTAGTGAATGCTATGCCAATTACAAAAATGGTTTTTTTATTGATCAATGGGAGCAATAAGCTAAAGAATAATGCGGGCAAAGCAAAATTAAGTAAGGGTTTTATTTCTGAAAAATTATTGAGTAAAAAATCGCTACCCTTAATACCAATAAAGGTGCCAATGACCCAACTTGAGTAGGCTCCGATTTCAAGTCCTAGTATCCATAACCAGCGTTGCTTTTCAGGAATTTGTTTTATTTTGCTAAAGGTGCTGGCAAATATTTCATCTGTCAGTCCAAAAGCGACTATTGCACGCTGCCTACGAGGGAGCTTTTCAAGCATGGATGATAAATTACTGCTATACAGTAAATGACGAAGATTTAAACCAACTGTGATTAATATAGTCGTAATAAGCGGTGTACCAGCCGCAAATAAAGCGACAAAGGTAAATTGACTGGCACCTGCAAAAATCAA
>JAGLBQ010000143.1 GCA_023146675.1 Cocleimonas sp.
ACAACCGTTAAAAAAATTATGCGTATGAATAGATTACGATCCTCACGCGTAAAAGCAGGTAAACGTATTCGTATCGTTAGCAAACGGTCTACTAAGCGTTATTCTTAGATCCTCTGTCAGCTAAAAAAGCCAACAATTATGTTGGCTTTTTTAGCTTCTGCATCCATAGTTTGCCCTATGAATAAAGAAAATCAGAAAAATAAATTACGTCGTCAATTACAACAACAACGCAACGCATTAACGATCACACAACAAACACACTATTCTCAAAAAATTTGCCAACAGGTCTCCCAAGCAAACTGCTTTGAGGCTGCGCAACATATTGCTTTTTACACACCCGTAAAAGGTGAAGGAAATCCCCTACCCTTACAAGAAAAAACCAACAAATCATTTTATCTACCCGTACTCTCCACTGAAAATAAATTTCATTTGATCTTTGTGAAAGTTGATAGCAACACAAAATACAAAAACAATATTTACGCTATACCCGAACCCATTTATACCCCACAGGACATTATTCCAGCAACACAATTAGATTTAGTCATTATGCCACTAGTAGCAGCCGATAAAGAGGGATATAGAATGGGCATGGGCGGCGGTTATTATGATCGTAGTTTTGCCTTTAAGCAGGCTGAAAATGCCGATTTTCCAAAATTATTAGGCTTTGCTTATGACTTTCAGCTTATTGATAAGACAACCCCTGAACCTTGGGATATTCCTTTGGATTTTATTGCAACGGATAAAACGTTTATTGAGGTGAAATAGAAAACAATCCCGCAATTAACATGAACCACTATCGTCTACAATCGCCATAGGTATCTAATTCTTCATTCACTTAATAAAAATAACCCGCTTTAGGCTTTGCCTCAGCCACATGGCATTTCTCTACTGAAAAACTTCCAAAACAAGCACGAGGTGATTTTCTCCAATTAACCCGTCAATTCTATAAACGCATTATATGAGAGCTTAAGCGGAATACAGGAAACTGATGCTCGAGTTTAGCCATTATATTACCTAATTGATTAAGAAAATATTCATGGAAATTAATCAACTTGATACTTATATCATCACGATAGTGAATATATTTTAAGGCTAAAAACTACCCTTTAATCTGTAAGATACTTCCGTCTAGATGTGTTTATTTGAAAGAGCAGATGCATCTAGCTATCCTGTGCTAACTATAAAAAATTACAATAAATAATACCCCCCTGCATCAAAAATAAATATGGGTACAACCTGTTAGCATACATTAAGAATGTGGTTAATAGTTTTACAACGAGCTTTATCTAACATATTAAAAAACCTTCTCACCCCCCCTAAGGAGATAAAATCAATATGACATATCACATAAAAGTAATCGTCCCTTTAGCACTATCAAGCATTTTATTAGGATGTGCCAGCAACCCTCCTGCCCCTGTATTAAGCGATGCTCAATTAGAAGTACACCGCGACTATACGACAAAGCTACAACAAAAAGATCGTGATATAGATCATATTGAACGCATGAGAAGAGCGGATGCAATGGCTCGTGCGAATAAAAATGGCGGTGTATATTACCATCCCTATTACGATAGACGCTCTTCAGAGCTTTCAAATATTACCATCAGATAATTTACAATTTTCCTCCCCCTAACGACTAAAACATTAATAAAAAAAAGGTATTTTTATGAAAAAAATCATTATATTAACTGCATCAGTTCTTACTCTATCAACATTACTAACTGCTTGCGGTGGTTCAGGAGCAAATACTAGAAGCATGAATGCTAGTCGTGGTGCAGCTGGCTCACATGTCAGTTCAGCACAAGCACAACAATATGCACGCCAACAACAACTAGAATCGAATGAAGTACGTTTAGAGAATATGAAACGTCGTCAAAATACGGATGCTATCAGAGAAGGCGCGAGCGCTGTCAACAGTGCGGCTGGAGCTTTACATAGTTTAGACAGTCTTAGGTCATTATTTTAATCTAGGTTCTTAAGGATATAATACATCCTCCTGCTTTAACTACTTTAACTACTTTAACTAAGGAATATGTACGGAATAACTTCTCCAAGTTCTAATGCAGAATTTTTATTTCAGATTGGATGATCTCATTCGTTGCATAGGCACTCTATGCAACGAATGAGATCACTCAAGATGGGCTAAAAAATTGCCATCCCCTTGATTAGCAATTCAGAGTATTCACTCAATCATTACACTGAAACTTACAAGACCCTTCCCTCCTCCTTCTAAAGTACCTGTAAAGTCCCATTTAATATCAGGGTCATTCGCAGAGTTTGGCGTACACACTAAGGTGGCAGGAGTGTCATCACAAACGGGTAGACCATTGAGCATGGTAAAGTCTGGTACCACATCATTGACTTTTAAATCGGTGATAGGCCCTGTTCCCGTGTTGCTGTAATAAATACGGTACTTAAGCACATCCCCAGGTTTTGCTTGATTCTGGTTTTCAGTTTCAGCCGTACCTTGGCTGATATTTTGTACTGTTTTACGCAATTCAAGCCTTGATTCCCCCACTACTGGCGTAGCTGCAGGAGGAGCAACCACAGGGTCATTCGCTGCTGCTTTGGTAAAGTCAGTGACTTTTAGTTGCACACTTCCTGCTATCGCATTTAAAGCACCCGCATTATTAGTAAAATCAAAATCAGCCGTTATAACATTCTTAAAGGTTTCACCATTAGTGACATTATTAGGCGCGAAGACTTTATTGATTAAACAAATATTAACATCTTTAGTCGTGGGGATATTCGGTGCAACAGAGCCACTGGCATCCATCCCATCTAGCTTGCCATTACAATTATCATCTTGATAGATAATACTGCTCCAGCCTGCGGTTATTGGTGTGCTATTAACAGAGGTAAAATTAACCTCGCCTGTGCTTTTAGGGGTAAAGGTATGTCGATAAAAGACGACATTACCCGCTAATACTGATCCGCTGTGGTCAGGTGAAAAGGTAGGGTCATTAATATCACCAAAGTCTTGATCGGTAATATCTGCATCAACCATAGTGATATCCAAGACATTGCTACTCGTTGAGCGATAACCTGCAGGGTCTTTTGTTCGTGTGATATTACAAGCAGGGGGCGCAGGTACTTTCTCGCGTGATGCTTCATAGATTTTGTAATTACCTGCCAAAACAGGCTTGAAGGTATAGTGACCTTTTGCATTCGTTCGTGTACTCACACAACTACTACCATCGGCTTTCATCAAGACAATGGATAAACCACTGATACCTGCTTCAATTCCATCATTGACCCCGTTGACATTGGTATCTTTATATACCCTTCCACTCACGGCGTATCCAGCCATATCATCACGATAATCAAGATCCTTACTGGTCGGAGTCGCATCACTTCCATTGGCTGAGGTATCAGCATCCGTATCCGCTAAGATAAAGATACTGCCGTTATAGGCAAGACCATTCACATCAGCGTAATTATCAGCAGTCTCGATAGCGGCATCGTTGTCTAGTCCGTTGGTTCCTACAGGACTATTGGTCATGCCATCGCCATTGG
>JAGLBQ010000144.1 GCA_023146675.1 Cocleimonas sp.
CTAATAAATCTTAACGGTTGCGCACAAAACGACGAATTTCAGCTACATGACGACGGCTTACTTCTAACTCATCTTCAATCTGATCAATTGTCACACGTACGCGTCCGATGGGTGTTTTAGCCAAGCCTGTAATACGACTTTTTGCAACCAGTGCATTGCGGTGGATGCGGATAAAACGTTGTGATAGGTCAGACTCTAGCGATTTTAGAGATTCTTCAATAATCACCTCGCCTTTTTTGTGACGTACTGTGACGTACTTTTGATCCGCTTGGAAGTAATAAACGTCTTCGATAGGAATTAACTCTAGGTTTCCACGCATACGCGCACAAATGTGCTTACGAGCTGGTCCGGTGTCTTCATTATCATCAAGAATTTCTGTACGTTGAACGCGGTTTAAAGATTTTGCTTGCTCAAGACTTTTTAATAGTTGTTCTTGTCTTATAGGTTTCATTAGGTATCCCGTTGCTTTAGTTGAAAATGCTTCTAGTGCATACTCTCCATACGCTGTGGTGAATATGACGGCTGGTGGATTTGGCATACTGGAGAGGTGTTTTGCGACCTCTAGCCCATCCATGACAGGCATGGATATGTCCAGTAATATCAAATCAGGTTGATGACGTTCTACCATCATCAGTGCTTCAGCGCCGTTTTCTGCTTCTGCACATATTTTGTAATCTGAATTTTCGTCTAATAAACTGTGAATTCGCTGCCTAGCTAGTTCTTCGTCATCAACGACTAGTACGTTCATTGGCATGTTTTTTACTCCTTCGGAATAGTAAAGGCGACACGATATTGATGCGCAGATTTTGTTATTTTTAGGTTTGCGCGTGTGCCATAGGCTAGTTTTAATCTTTTCTTTAAATTTTCTTGGGCAATGTGATTGCCTTTTTGGTGAGAGTTGGTGCCATCAGGAGGGACTGGATTAGTGACAACGATATCAAGGTGTTTCCCAGCATCATATAAGCTAATTCCTAGTGTTCCGCCTTCTCTTCGTGGTTGAACACCATGGTAAATAGCATTTTCTACCAGAGGTTGTAGCAATAAAGGAGGGATTAGCATATCAAAGGGCAAGGTGTTGCGATCCATATCCCAGACAATGTTGAGCCGCTTCTTGCCTAGGCGCAGACCTTCCATGCGCAGGTAACGCAGGGTCACATCTAGTTCTTCTTTTAAAGTTATGCGTGTTCTGGTGTCTAATGTAGTGCGAAAGATATCAGCTAAGTCCAATAAGGCTTCTTCAGCATTTTTTGGGTCTTGATAAATCAACTGTGCGATTGTGTTTAAACTATTGAATAGAAAGTGCGGACGCATTCGTGATTGCAGTGCATCATACTTTGCTCCAGAGTCAGCTTTGACACGCTCTGAGTGGTTGTCTTGTATGTAGAGGTAGCGCAGAATGAGCAGTGTAACGACAACGCCGATAAAGACATTGCGTGCCGTAAAAGGTGTATCCCAATATTGGATAAGATCTGTTGTTTGATAACTATCGACCATTACAGCTAAAATTGAAGCGCAGATGGTAAACAAAGCGACAATGGTTGTGACACTGATGGTTAGATTAAGTACATTTTGTCGTTTGAGTAGACGTGATAGCATGCACATAAAAAGAGATGCTGATAAGACGACTAGTTGTACAAATAGTGAGGTATAACCTAGTTTGATAAAGGCAGCAGTATAGGTTTCTGATGCACTGGCAAGTGTTAAAATAATGGCTAAAACTTCAGCTGCAACCATGCCACTGAGTAAAGTGCGAAAAGAACATAAGTTGGGCAGATAACCTAACTTTTTGGTAGCGGCTAGTGACATAAGTTTATTTATCATCGATAATCCATGAATGCTATTGGCAGGTTACAAAGAGCTCCTAAATGGGTGCTTGCAAAGCCTACAATTTCTTCACTTCATTATTGTTATTATTAATTAAAATAGATATACCATTAATCTAAGCATGCCTACTGCTTATATGGTTTGGCTGTTAATTAGTACGTTCTATCTTTTTTATTGCGACGTTTATCTATCGGTTAAATATAACACAACCATCTTGCTAGAAACTGAATACACATATGCTAAAAAGAAACAATGAAAACATGAAAGATCAATCAGATACCAAGCTTTGGGGAGGTCGTTTCTCAGAAAGTACCGATACTTTTGTGGAAGCTTTTACTGCCTCGATACAGTTCGATCAACGCCTTTATAAACATGATATTACAGGTTCTAAAGCCCATGCTCAGATGCTCGAAAAAGTTGGACTTTTAACAGAGCAAGAAATGCAGGATATTCATCAAGGGCTGGATGAGATTATGACTGAAATTGAGCAGGGAAAGATAAACTGGTCAATTGCTTTGGAAGATATTCATATGAATATTGAAGCCAACCTAACTGAACGTATCGGGATTGCGGGTAAAAAACTGCATACAGGACGCTCTCGCAATGATCAAATTGCTACGGATATTCGCTTATGGTTGCGTGAACAAATCGATTTTATTAGTGATGAGTTAAAGCGTTTGCAAAGAGGGCTATTGGATGTAGCTGAGCGTGAAGCTGACACCATTTTACCAGGTTTTACCCACTTGCAAGTTGCCCAGCCGATTACTTTTGGACATCATATGATGGCATGGTATGAAATGCTGGTGCGTGATGATGAACGTCTGCAAGATTGTCGCAAGCGGGTTAATATTATGCCATTGGGTGCAGCCGCACTGGCTGGTACAACCTATCCCATTGACCGTGCTTATACTGCTGAGTTACTTGGTTTTGAACGTCCTGCCAATAATTCACTCGATGCGGTCAGTGATCGTGATTTTGCGATTGAATTTACAGCGGCTGCAACGCTGATTATGACGCATTTATCACGCTTCTCTGAGGAATTAGTGTTATGGACATCGGCACAGTTTGATTTTATCAATCTGCCTGATCGTTTTTGCACAGGTTCATCCATTATGCCGCAAAAGAAAAACCCCGATGTTCCTGAGTTGGTACGTGGTAAAACAGGACGGGTTAATGGGCATTTGATTTCACTCTTAACGCTAATGAAGGCACAACCATTGGCTTATAATAAAGACAACCAAGAAGATAAAGAGCCACTGTTTGATACAGTTGATACATTGTTAGGTTGTTTGCGAGCCTACGCTGATATGATGCCATACGTGGAAGTGAAAGCAGAAAATATGCGCAAAGCGGCAATGCAAGGCTTTTCGACTGCAACTGATTTGGCAGATTATTTAGTGGGTAAAGAGTTGCCCTTTAGAGATGCTCATGAGGTAGTGGGGAAGGCGGTTGCTTATGGAATAGAAACCTCTAAAGATTTAAGTGAAATGAGTTTGCAAGAATTGCAGCAGTTTTCAGAGGTGATCACAGAAGAGGTGTTTGAGGTGCTGACACTGGAAGGGTCTGTTGCAGCGCGTGATCATTTGGGGGGCACTGCGCCTAGGCAAGTTAAAAAGCGGATTACAGAGGCACGCAAGCAATATTAATAATGGTTTACCACAGAGTATATGGAAAATAGCGATGCAGAACCCTCCTGTTGTTTTATCTTTTTCAGGTCATGACCCAACAGGGGGGGCTGGAATTCAGGCAGATCATGAAGCAATTATGGCAATGGGGGGGCATGCGGTTTCGGTCATTACTTGCTTGACGGTGCAAGATACCCATAATGTAAGTTCAGTTAAACCATTGGAGGCTGAGTATATTTTGCAACAGGCATATAAGCTGTTAGCGGATATAAAAATTAGTGCGTTCAAAATAGGCTTATTGGGAAGCTGTGACGTTGTTGCTGCGCTGGTTTCTTTATTAAAACAATATCCACATATCCCTGTGGTGCTAGACCCTGTGTTGGCAGCAGGTGGTGGTACATCGTTGGCTAAATCTGAATTGATCATGTGCATTAAAAAACAGCTGTTACCTTTGGCGACATTGGTAACACCGAATGTACCAGAAGCATATTTATTGTCTATATTTGATAGTGTTTGTCAAAATATATTACTAACAGGGACGCATAATGAGTCTACCAAGGATGTGATTAATACGCTGTATCAAGAAGGTGAGGTTATAAGCGCTTTATCATGGCCCCGCTTGCCTGATGTTTATCATGGCTCAGGTTGTACGTTGGCTTCTGCTATTGCAGCAGGGTTGGCTAAAGGCTTGGTGCTTGTTAATGCAGTGGAAATCGCACAACAATATACATGGGATAGTTTGTCGCAGGCACATAGAATCGGCGGTGGGCAATTAATTCCTATGCGTTTCTTTAATTCTTAAAAATGATTAAAAATACCTATGTTTAGAGTAATAATCCTTTTTGTTCTGCTTGGAGTCAGCTTCTATATTGTAAGGTTAGTTCTTAGCAATAGGAAAGTTCAACGTCATTTGCGTAAGTCCGAAGGGAAGGGTGCTCGTAAGCGTAATCAGAAAAATAATATGCTGCGTTGTATCTACTGTGATTTACATATTCCAGAGAAAGAGGCAATTAAACACGGGGATAATGTCTTTTGCAGTCTAAAACACGCCAGTCAACACCAGCAGGAGAAGATGTAGCGCAACAAAGTGAAGGTTTACCTGTTTCTGCTTTTTTGCTGGATGAAAATACTTGGAGTCCATTACAGCTTTATAGTATCTATCGTTTAATTCTTGCGGGAGCGTTGGTCATTATTGGTTTGACGAACCGTTCTTTCGCGCAGCTTGGGAGCTTTCAACCCATCTTATTTGATGCTGCTGCATTAGTATGTTTAGCGGTTGCATTGGTGGGTGTGTTTTTGGCACATTTTCGTTGGCCAAGTTTTAGTGATCAGGTTTTTTTGCATACAGGTGTTGATATTACTCTGTTGCTGATACTGGTTTATGCTAATGGCGGTTTGCATTCTGGATTAGATTTGCTGTTTGCTATGCCTGTTATTTTAGCAAATATTTTGCGCCCAGGGCAGTATTCGTTGTTTTTCTCTGCACTTAGTGTCATTGCGTTGTTGTCAATACAGATTTATTTGCAGAATAAACACTATATTGATTCTTCTGAATTATCGCATACAGGTTTGTTGGCATTCTTCTTGTTAGTGGTTTCTTGGAAGGTTGGAGCTTGGTTGAAAAAAGCGTCTAAAACAGCAGCTTTAGCTAAAAAGCGGGGTCAGGATATAGC
>JAGLBQ010000145.1 GCA_023146675.1 Cocleimonas sp.
TCGGGGGTTGTTAGGCATATGAATCCGCGTGCATGGGAGATGCTGGGTCAACCTGATAACTGGCGTAGTCAGCCGCTCAAGTTGTTAGCACCAGAGCTAAATATTCATTTGCAGCATTGGTTTAAGCATACCTGCCCTAAAGTGGTGAGTTATGATATTAAGCATTGGCAGACAACAGAGCTTAATTTTCGCTTATCGCAGCTAGGTTCTCGCGTTAAAGGTGCAGCACTAGTTTATCTGGAAGATATAACAGAGCAGCGTGAGAAACAGCAAGGGGTGAAAATGGCATCGCTTGGGCAACTGACAGCTAATATAGCGCATGAAATTCGTAATCCACTCGGTGCAATTAGCCATGCAGCACAATTATTATCGGAATCACCCGCGTTAGATAAGGCGGATGACCGTATGGTGCAGATCATTCAGTCTAATTCAAAACGAATGAATGTCACTATTGAAAGTGTATTGAATTTATCGCGCAAGAAAAATCCAAATAAAGAAAAAATTCATCTGCAAACTTGGTTAGGTGGATATGTGCATGATTTTTCAATGCAGTCGGGATTAGATGAAAAGCAAGTGAGCTTATTTGTTGAACCAAATGATGCCGAGGTGTTTTTTGATTCAACACATTTTCATCAGGTATTATGGAATTTGTGCCGTAATGCGGTGAAATATGCTTGTGAGGATGCTTCGACGCTCAAGTTGGCGATTAACTGCAGTTTGCGTGTAAAAACAAAAACCATGATGCTGAATGTTATTGATAATGGAGTTGGGGTTGCGGAGGAGAATCAACAACGCTTGTTTGAGCCATTTTTTACGACAAGCAAAACACAAGGAACAGGGTTGGGATTGTTTATGGCGCGAGAATTGTGCTTAACCAATAATGCCTCTTTAGAGTATATAAAGCTTCCTGCTGGGGGAAGTTGTTTTAGAATTATTTTCGCCCATAAAAAAAATTAAAAAGAGATGATTATGAATCAACAACGTGTGCTTATTATTGATGATGAACCTGATATTCGAGAACTTTTAGAAATCACTTTATTGCGTATGGGGCTGGATACTGTGACAGCGGGTACTGTTAAAGAAGCGATGTTAAGTATTCAGGAATTTAAGCCTGATTTGTGCCTAACGGATATGCGTTTGCCTGATGGTTCTGGGTTTGATATTGTGCGCTATATCCAGCGAGAATATGCACATATTCCTGTCGCTGTTATTACCGCATATGGTAGCATGGAAGCAGCAGTAGAAGCTCTGAAAGCAGGTGCTTATGATTTTGTTTCTAAGCCTGTTGATTTGACTAAATTACGTGATTTAGTGCAAACTGCATTGAAGTTGTCTGAGCAGGAAAATACCCCTAAGAAAAAAGCCAAAAAGGACAGTGGAAGTAATCCGATACTGGGTAAATCAAAGAGTATCGCTAAACTGAAAGCAACAATTGCTAAGCTCGCAAGAAGTCAGGCACCTGTATTTGTGCATGGAGAGTCAGGAAGTGGTAAAGAATTAGTGGCTCGGCAAATTCATGAGCAAAGTCCGCGTGCAAAGGCGCCATTTGTACCTGTTAACTGTGGTGCAATCCCTGAAAATCTAATGGAAAGTGAATTTTTTGGGCACAAGAAAGGCAGCTTTACGGGGGCAATTGAAGATAAAATTGGTCTTTTTCAAGCTGCTCATCATGGTACTTTATTTTTAGATGAGGTTGCTGATTTACCGTTAGGAATGCAGGTTAAGTTGTTACGTGCTATTCAAGAGAAAGCGATTAAGCCCGTTGGAGGAACAGAAGAAATCTCTGTTGATAGCCGTATTCTCAGTGCAACACACAAGGATTTAGAGGCAGAGGTAGAGCATGGACGTTTTAGGCAGGATTTATATTATCGTTTAAATGTTATTAAGCTAGATGTGCCGCCATTACGGGAAAGAGAGGCGGATGTATTATTATTAGCGGAATATTTCCTCAAGTTAATTTCTTCACGCTGGCAATTACCTGATATTAAGTTGTCGGAAGTGTCAAGGCAAGCACTGGCTCATTACAATTTTCCAGGAAATGTGAGAGAATTGGAGAATATATTGGAGCGCGCCAGTACTTTATGTGACGATAATATTATTCAGCCTGAAAATCTGCAATTGCCAGAGGTTAGCCCTATCATTAAAACAGCAGAGACGATTCAGGCAAAACTTTCTGTTCCTGAGTGGTCAAGTATGGTTGCTATGAATGGTGGTTTACAATCCAATGAACAAGACCTGATTCTGCAAGCGTTAGATCAAACGCACTGGAATCGTACGGCTGCTGCTAAATTACTTGGTATGACATTTCGACAGCTACGTTATCGAATAAAAAAATATGGACTGGATCAAGTATAAGTTTTTTTTATGCGTAAAAGCATAATGTTTGCTATATTACTTTATTGTAGTGGATAATGTTGAGATGTTATTAACTCACTTAAACTATAACTTAATAATGGTGCTTGCTATTGGCTGTTGAATATGATAAATAAAAACATACT
>JAGLBQ010000146.1 GCA_023146675.1 Cocleimonas sp.
TTTCCTAAAGGATTAAGTTATAAGGGAGCTTATAATGATTGGATAGGCTATCTTGATAACCTTGTTGTTGATAAAAAAATCGATCAAGTTTTTCTTTTTGGTGATGAAAGACTTTATCATAAATTAGCCATTAATGAAGTTTTTAAGTCTAGAAATATTGATATTCATGTCTTTGAAGAAGGCTATTTGCGTCCAAGTTTTATTACCTTGGAAGAGTGTGGCGTTAATGGTAACTCTATCATTCCTAAAGATGCTTCTTTTTATGAAAGTAATAACTTTATAGGTAATAAACGAAGAAGTGATAAGCCTGTAGTAAAAGGGCAATTTTTTAAATCCATGTTATTTTCTGTTATTTATGGCTTGGCAAAGTTTATAGGTCTTCCCGTTTTTAGAAAATATAAGCATCATCGGTGTTTAAGTCCTGTAAAGCAAGGGATTCTGTGGTTGTGGGGCGGGGTGTTTAAAAAACCTTATTTTCGTATAACTGAAAAACAGAGTTATCAAAAAATAAGGGAGCTATTCAGGAAAAAATATTTTTTTGTTCCTTTGCAGGTTCATAATGATTTTCAAATTTCCCACTCACCATATAAGGATGTAAAAGAATTTATAGAAGAAATTGTAGTTTCTTTTGCAAGCCATGCGCCAAAAGATACTATTTTGGTGTTTAAACATCACCCAATGGATCGTCCCTACCGTAATTATAAAAAGTTTCTGAAACAACTTAGTGGTCGATATCAATTAGAAGAACGTGTTTTTTATTTACATGACCAGCCTTTACCATCTTTATTGGATAATGCGATTGGAACGATTGTTATTAATAGTACAGTTGGTTTGTCTTCACTCTTTCGTGGGGTACCTGTATTGGTAAAAGGTACCGCAGTGTATGATGTTCCAGGATTAACATGTCAGTCTTCTCTGGAGGGCTTTTGGAATGATCAAGGGACTGTTGATGCAAACTTATATAATAACTATCGTTGTTATTTATTACAAAATAATCAGGGGCATGGTAGCTTTTATCAGAAAGGTTATAATAACACGCCAACAGGAATATACTGGCCACCAAATATCAGTATGTTTCACCTTGATAGTCTGATAAACAAGCATAAAGACTCTTCGGTATTGTCACAAAGTTTAAGTCCTGAGAATACACGTTCTAATATAGCGCAAGCTATTATTCTTATTGTGATATTTAGCTTTCAAATAAAAATATTATTCTCGGTATTTCTCAATGGTTTACAGGGTTTAAGTTGAGCAAACCTTTTGTCGTGCAGATTGTTGCTTCAGGCTTAAATGGCGTGTTTTTAAAGTAGGAAGATAAATAATATGTCTTATCTGTTTAAAATATTTTATGCTATGTATATTGAATAAATCGAGATAGGCTGGTGAACAGAATAAGACGGACAATACTATTAATTATTTTCCTTGGGCTTGGAGGCTTGCAGGGATGTAGCCTCCTTCCTTTGAAGGATTGCAGTATACTAACTTTTTACAATTGTAATCTGGATGGTGAAGAGCAAATAATCGATACGGGTAAGTTTAATTATTCTTATCGGGAGCCCTCCAGAAAAGTGCTTTCTAGTGCACGTGTGAAAAGTCTTAGGTTAGGTCGTCCTAATTCAAATGTGATATCAGGCAAAAAAAATAATTCTTTATCTTCTAAGCGGTATTACTCAGCCAATGGTAATATCTGCCGCATGATTGATGCTACTGGTTCTGAAGTTGCTTGTGCTGTATCAGGTCGCTGGCGAGAATCGCCATCTATTTTAGCTAACTCTCTACCCCAATGAAAGAATTTCGGAAAGCCTTTAGTGTTCAGCGTAGGGTTGTTTTTGCGCTTATTCTAAGAGAAACAAAAACTCGGTATGGAAAAACACGGATAGGCTATTTGTGGGCTTTATTTGAACCGATGGCGCAAATGCTTATATTTGCAGCTATATTTTCTTTTATAGGACGATCTTCACCGTTAGGGGGAAGTGTTGCAATGCTGGTTTTAACAGGATTATTTCCTTATAACCTTTTTTCTAATTTGGCAACTCAGCTGATGAATGCGCTGGAATCAAATAGGGTTTTATTGAGTTATCCTCATGTTACGCCATTTGATGTGATGGTCGGTCGGATTATATTGGAGGTGGCAGCTCAAATTGTGGTCTTTAGTTTTGTTCTTCTTATACTGGCTGCGCAAAATTTTTGGGATATGCAGGTTGCTAGTACGATGAGTGTTATTATGGTCATACTGGTTGGAACTGCATTAGGTGCGGGGCTTGGATTGGTTAATGCCGTATTGGCTTATAATTTCCCCAGCTATGCCAATATATTTGGATTAGTTATGCGTCCAATGTACTTTTTATCAGGGATTTTTTTTGTGGTTGGTTATATGTCTACTGATATACAGAACATTATGTACTATAACCCTGTGGCACATTTAATAGAATGGTTTAGAAGTGCAATGTATATGGGTTATGAAAGTACTTTTTTGGATATGCAATATTTGTTAAATTTCACCCTTTTTATTGTTTTTTTCGGACTATTGTTATTACGTTTATCTCGTCATCAAATTCGTCAGCCAAACTAACTTATGATTGAATTCATTAATGTATCAAAAAGTTATCGTTTTGGCTCTGGAAAAAAGGTGGTGCTAGATAATATTTCCTTTCGTTTTGATAAAGGTGTGAATATTGGAATATTAGGTATAAATGGAGCAGGGAAATCAACCTTGCTAAAATTAATTGCAGGTTCAGAGGCGTCAGATAAAGGAAAAATTTTGCGTAGTGGGGCGTTTTCTTGGCCATTAGGTTTTGCTGCTGGTTTTCAAGGAAGTCTGACGGGTGAAGAAAATCTGCGTTTTATTTGTCGCATATATGCAGCAAATATTCGACATACCACAAAGTCAGTTGCTGATTTTTCTGAACTCGGAAAGGCTTTGTTTGAGCCAGTATCAACCTACTCTACAGGAATGCGTGCTCGTTTAGCTTTTGCACTCAGTATGGCGATCGATTTTGATGTTTACTTGGTCGATGAGATAATGGGGGTTGGGGATCGAATTTTTCAAAAAAAAAGCCGTGCTGCTTTTGTGGAGCGCTCTAAAAAATCTTCAATTATTATGGTTTCGCATGACATGGGCACAATAAGGGAATATTCAGATGTGGTATTATTACTATCAGATGGTCATGTTCATATCTATGATGATGTCGAAAAAGCCATTGCAACCTATGAAAAATAGCACTCTATAGTTCACCTGACCAGATTTGAATGTTTTTATGTCAATATTACGAAAAATTCCTTTTTTATTCCTGCTGATGGTAGTAGCCCCTGTTGCGCTTAGCGCCGTCTATTATTATCAATATGCCTCCCCCCAGTACGTGACAGAGGCGCATTATATCATTAGAGGGACAGAGAAAAGCCCAAGTGATATGTTAGGAATGTTAACAGGTATGCCTGGGTTATCATCTTCAGCAGGAGAGTCTCTGATAGCGCAAGATTATATTCTTTCGCACCAGTTTTTATCACAGTCCAAACAACATATTGATATTAAAAAAATGTTTGCTAGGGAAGATATTGATTGGTGGTCGAGTTTAAGACCAGATCTAGTCGCCTACTTGCTTGACCCAAAAGAAAAAGTGAGTGAAGAGGATTTGCTCGTTTATTGGAAAGATAATATTGTTGATATTAACTACGATACTAGTTCAGGTATTACAGTTTTAGAGGTAACGGCTTTTAATCCAGAGGATGCCGTTAAAATAGCAAAAGA
>JAGLBQ010000147.1 GCA_023146675.1 Cocleimonas sp.
TGGCTAACTCCGAATTGCAGGCTGCGAAGCTTAATCTGGATAACTTACGTGAAAAAATAGCTAAATATGGTGATAAGGAACAAATCATTATACCGCAACAGCGTGTCATTGCAGATCAAGGAATTATTACTGAGTTAAGAGGGCTACTAGCGACATTGGAGGCTGATTTTATGCGCTTAAATAGTTTTATGCAGCCAACTTCACTCGAGGTGCGTAATGCTCGTGCTAAAATAACCTCTTTAAAAAGACAGATTGCTAAGCAGATTAAGCGTTCCAAAGGAAAACGAAAAACAGTAACGCGTGTTATCCAAAAAACAAATACGTTTGCGTCAGAGTTAGGGTTTGCAGAGCAAGTTTATTTAGCCGCATTAAGCTCCTATCGAGTAGCAAGACTTGAATCTAGTCGAAAGCAACAGTATCTAGATGTTATCGTGCACCCGCAATTACCCGATGAATCACAAAAACCTAAAAAACTAATTTCTATATTATCGGTGTTTTTTACCAGTTTCATGTTATGGGGTATCGTATCGCTATTATTTGCTACTGTTAAAGATCATATTGGCTGGGTATAAATTTCTTAATAATAGCGATAGATTGATGAGTATAATTTATATGAAAAAATATTTTCAATTAGTGATTGTTGTACTGACACTCTTTAGTTTCAGTGGCTTGGTAATAGCTGAAAATAATACGGTCGCTAGAGGTGAGGCAGTAAAATATCTCGCTTATGTGCCCTTTGGCGTTAATATTTTTACAGGTAGCTCTGCAACACAGAAGCACACCAGTGTTGATCCAAACTACCAACTCATTGCAGGTGACAAAGTATCGCTGCATATCTGGGGTGTTGCAGAAGCTGTTCAGGCTGACCAAGTTGTTACCGTTGATGCTAATGGGAAACTATTTATTCCAAAAATCGGTGCTGTGCAAGCGGCAGGAGTGCGGGCGTCTAATATACAGGCAGTTGTAAAAAATAAACTCAGGGAACGCTATAAGGCTGGTGTTGAAGTTTATGTTAATGTTTTGACCGCTGCACCACTTAGAGTTTTTGTGACGGGAGGGGTGCTTCGACCAGGGCAATATGCGGGTTCACCAACGGATAGTGTCATAAGCTTTTTGCAACAAGCAGGTGGGGTTGACTCCATCCGTGGTAGTTATCGTAATATACGCATTATGCGGGGTAATCGTGCAGTAAAAACAGTTGATTTATATGCGTTTCTTTTGTGGGGTAAGCTTCCTCGCTGGAAGTTTAACGATGGTGACACCATTTTAGTCGGACAACAAGGCGGAACGGTTAATGTTGAAGGTGAAGTGCGAGGAAAGTTTAGCTTTGAATTTGGTGGCAGAAGCACACGAGGTATAGAGGTTATTAAATATGCCCGTCCCTATAAAAAAGCAAGTAATGTCATGGTTTCAGGGACCAGAAGAGGTAAGCCATGGTCAAGCTATTTGTCAATTAATAGCTTTAAAAGTACGCATATTATGGATGGTGATACTTTGCGATTTGTTACCGATGCGCAGTTAAAGACAATGGTGGTAAGGATCGAGGGTAGTCATTTAGGGAGCTCTTATTTTTCCATTAAAAGAGGCACGCGCTTAAAAGAATTGCTTGATTATATTTCTGTTGATCCAAATGAGGCAGATATTGCTAATATTTATTTAAAACGGAAAAGTGTGGCGCTTAGGCAAAAAGAAAACTTAGAAAAATCAATTTTTAGGCTAGAGCGTGCGGTATTAACAACGCCTGCATCTTCGGATGGTGAGGCGCTGATTCGAGCAAAAGAAGCAGAGCTTATCTTGCAGTTTGTAAAACATGCCAAACTAGTAAGGGTTGATGGCCGGGTTGTTGTCAGTGACAATGGGCATATTTCAAATATTCGTTTGGAAGAGAATGATGTTATCGTTATCCCGAAGAAGAGCGATATTGTGATTATTAGTGGTGAGGTACAAATGCCTCAGTCTATTGTTTATGCAAGTAATGCTACTGTCTATGGTTATATTCAGCGTGCGGGTGGTTTTACTGAAAGAGCAGAAAAACAAAAAATTGTCATTGTTAAACCCAATGGGCAGATTCTTATGGGGGCAAACTTAAAAGTATCTTCAGGGGATGAAATAATGGTTTTCCCTAAAATTGATAAAAAAATAATGCAATTCAATAAAGATATAATGACAATTATTTTTCAGATTGCAACTTCTGCCAAAGCTGTCGGAATATTTTAAGCAAAGAGTATAATAAGTGGACTATAAAGATTACTACAAAACATTAGATGTTGAAAAAACGGCATCTAAAGATGAGATAAAAAAGGCTTATCGCCGTCTTGCGCGCAAATATCACCCCGATGTGAGTAAAGCGGGTGATGCTGAGGCACGCTTTAAAGATGTTAGTGAAGCCTATGATGTTTTAAAGGATAAGAAAAAACGTGCTCACTATGATCAACTAGGTAGTACTGACTGGGATCATGGGCAAAATCATCAGCCATATGCTGGAGCAGGAGGCTTTGGTTCTGGTGGATATTCTCAGGGTGAAAATTCGGGATTTAGTGATTTTTTTGAGTCTTTTTTTGCTGGTGGGCAACAACCACAATCTACCCCCTTTGGTGAAGAGAGTAGAGCGGCTCCCGCGTCTCAGTCTGCAACGATCCGTTTAGGTCTAGAAGATATTTATACTGGCGCAAAGAAAACTATTCGTTTACCTAGCGGTAACAGCATTGATGTAAAAATTCCACTAGGCATTGAAGAAGGAAAAAAAATCCGTTTGCGTGGCAAGGCATCGACAGGCGGTGATTTGTTGTTGAAAGTAACGTTTAATAAGCATCCTGATTTTAAGGTTGAGAATAAAGATATTTATTTGAACTTGTTATTAGCACCTTGGGAGGCTGCCTTGGGTGCGACAGTAGCAGTGAAAACATTAGCGGGAAGTATCAATTTAAAAATACCTGAGGGTGCCTATTCGGGGCAAAAAATGCGTTTGCGAGGCAAGGGCTTACCAGGAAGTGTTGCTGGTGATCAGTATGTTGTTTTAAATATACATAATCCACCTGTGACAAGCGATGCAGATCGAAAATTATATGAGCAAATGCAAAACCAGTTTAAATGGAATCCTCGAGAATAAGGTAAAAAAAATGAGTCATCATAAACACACGCCCTTTTATATTTCATTGCTTTATTTTTCATTAGCGCTATGGGGAATTGCCTTTGCAAGCTTGCCGATAGCGGTTAACGGTCAAGCATTGCCATCATTAGCGGACATGCTTGAGAGGGTAACCGATTCTGTTGTTAATATTTCAACAGAAGGTCGTCAGGCAAAACAGTACCAATATTATTTTGGCAATCAGCGCAAACTACGTAGAGGTGGTGGTACGGGCTCAGGGATAATTGTTGATGCTAAAAGTGGGTATATTGTAACAAATGCGCATGTCATTGATGGTTCTGGAAAAATCATTGTTAGATTAAATGATGGTCGTCAGTTTCAAGCGAGTGTTATTGGTAAAGATCTAAAAGCAGATGTTGCCGTAATTCAAATCCCTGCGCAACGCTTGGTTGCAATGCGCTTTGCTAATAGTGATCGTTTGCGTGTTGGTGATTTTGTGGTAGCAATTGGTAATCCTTATGGTTTAGGGCAAACCGCTACATCAGGTATTGTTAGTGCATTAGGACGTACAGGTTTAGGTATAGAAGATTATGAGGATTTTATTCAGACAGATGCACCAATTAACCCTGGAAATTCAGGCGGGGCACTGGTTAATCTGCGGGGTGAATTAATCGGGATTAATACGGCAATACTAGGTGGAAAAAGTGGTGGTAGTGTAGGGATAGGTTTTGCTATTCCTTCTAATATGATAAAAAACATAAAAAGTCAGTTAATTGCGCATGGACAAGTAGTTCGAGGGCAGTTGGGTATAGAAATACAAGATTTGAGTCCAGCGTTAGTTAAAGCATTTGGCTTGAGGAATAGTCAAGGTGCATTGATATCAGCGGTGATCGTTGGCTCTCCTGCGGATGTGGCAGGTATTGAAGCGGGTGATATTGTCACTCGTGTCAATGGAAAGGTAATAAAAAATAGCGCCAATCTAAAAAATAGCATTGGAAACCTACGTGTCGGCTCACGAGTAAACCTAGAATATATTAGAAATGGTAAGCGTTTAAACAGAACGGTTGTCATTGGGGAAGTTTCTATTAATGAGTATCATAGAAAAAATTATCGTAAGTGAGCTCATTAAGGGCTTTTTAGCGGTTTAAATCCCTTAAAGGAAAAAAACATCAAAAAAACTGAATTAATTTTAATCTAATCCAAGCATTTTGAAAGAAGTTATACTAGTATTACAAACATCAAAGGGAGATGCCTTTTCATTGGCGTTTACATTAGTTTTATCCTTTTGAAGTTTAGAAATATTTTGTGCTGATAGATGCTTTTTTATGTCATGTTATTAATAACGTGACAAAGCTTCCGCAAGCTAAAGAAGAGTAAACTTATAACGCTTAAGCCCGGCGTTTTACTCTTCTTTTGCGGTCACAGGTTTGGTGTCCCCAATCCAAGCCTGTTTTTTGGACTCTGTATGGTAGCCCCCTATCATACAGAGTCTTTTTCTTTGTGGGTTTGTAAAACCTGTTATCCCCTAGCTTTCTTCAGCGATCTCCATTTCTTCTGGATATAGCCAATCATCCAGCTTCTCCTTTAATATTTCAACACCATCCCCCTTAAAAGCAGAAAACATTTGTATACTGACAGGGTTTGTATACTGATTTAATTCTTTTTTTGCTTTCATCAAGCTTGCACTTGCTTTTCCGCGTTTAAATTTATCGGACTTATTTAGTAAAATATGAACGGCTAAATTGCGTGACTGCGCCCAAGAGAGCATGACCTTGTCATAGTCTTGCATTGGACGACGAATATCCATAATTAATACAAGTCCTCGTAGAGTAAAGCGAGTACCTAAGTAAGATTCGATAAAAGCTTGCCATTGTTTTTTGACCTTTTCTGGAACTTTTGCATAACCATAGCCCGGTAAATCGACTAAATAGCGTCCCTGAGGAATTGCAAAAAAATTAATAAGCTGAGTTCGTCCAGG
>JAGLBQ010000148.1 GCA_023146675.1 Cocleimonas sp.
AATCCTAGTTCAGCAGGTAGTGTGCTTTGTGTTGTTGCGCTTTGGATAAAGTGTGCTTGTTGGTAGTAGGCACTCATTAGTTTTGATCCTTGAAGAGGTTAATAAATAAAAAAAATGTGGCTAAAAGGCTATACACACACCTATTTTTGGGTATTTATACTTTATTATTTTAGCTCTTAATAGTTGTTAAAAACATAGTTTTTAGAAATATCATATGGTATAAATTGCGCTGTTTTAGTTGCTATATTAGTAATATCTGATTTTCCAATAAAACAGGATATGCGCTAAGATTTTACCAAGTAAAGTTTTTAGCTGATCGTATAGACTAATTGGAGAAAATCAACTAAAAGCGGGGCCGCTTAGGGCATTATGAATTGTGCTATTTGATGATAAACTTAATAATAACTCACATCCCATCATCCCCCAGTACTTTATTTTATGAATACAACTTTTATTTTAGGAGCAATTTGGAATGAAAAAAGCACTTATTATTGCACTTGCGGGTCTTGCACTAACAACATCAGCATCAATTTTTGCAGCGGGTGATGCCGTAAAAGGAAAAGCACTCACCGTTTCTTGTGTTGCATGTCATGGCGCGGATGGAAATAGTGTCAATCCTATTTGGCCAAAAATAGCAGGTCAGAGTGAAGAGTATATGACTAAGCAGTTAAATGACTTTCGTTCGGGTGCTCGTGTGGATGCGACAATGACAGCAATGGCAAAGGCAATCGCATCTGATGATGATATTCCGCATATTGCCGCTTATTTTGCAAGCCAAAAGCAGAAGTCTGGTGTTGCTGATGAAAAATTAGCACGTGAAGGGGGAGAGCTTTATAAAGGTGGTAGAAGCTCATCAAAAGTAACAGCATGTGCGGCCTGTCATGGTGTAACAGGCAACGGGAATGCAAAGGCTAAATTTCCAAGAGTTTCAGGTCAGCATAATAAATATATTGTGAATCAATTAAAGGCATTTAAAGCGGGTAAACGTGCAAATGATCCAGGGAAAATGATGCAGGATATTGCGGCTAATATGACCGATGCAGATATGGAAGCTGTTGCCGAATTTATGGCAGGCTTGCGCGATTAATTAAGAAACGTGTAAGACACAACTTCTTTTTGAAGAGAGGGCAATATTAATTGCCCTTTTTTTTGCCTATTATTTGTGTTTATAGGCTTATAATTGCCAAGTCGTAATAATATTCAGATGACATTTTACATCCAATTCCAGAACTTTGGGGTATTATAATAGTCTTTGCATATAGGTAGGGAGTGCTCGCCTGATAACATGAGGTCGTTCTATAGACATTGTTATTCAGTATCTGAATTATAAGGAGCATGCGCGAAATAACTTCCCGATCTATAATTTGTACCCAAGGAGCATAGCAACCTTTTTGGATGATATTATTCGTTGCGTAGGAATGACTATGCTCCTTGGGTATAAAAAATTTGTATTAGAACGTCGAGACATTATTCTGAGCATGTTCTTAAAAGTTATAAATAGGAAAAACCTAAACAATGAAACCACAAGCTATTACCAAAAGTTTATTACCAAAATTATCCACCTCAATCGTTGCACTTAGTCTATTTGTTTTAGTCGCCTGCAACGAAACAACAGCTATAGCAGAGCAAGCCCCTGCTGAAGTTAAAGAAAGTATTAAACAAGCGACACAAACGGTTGAGCCTGTTGCCCCCCAAGCAGCTCAGTCGATAGAGAAAAAAGATGAAAAAATTGTATTAGCTGATGCGTCTCCTACTAATCAGACGAATACAACGCAAGCCCCTGCAAAACAAAGCACACCTAAATTTATAGAGGGAACACATTATTTTGAAATATTTCCGCAAATAAATACAGACGCGCCTGCTGGAAAAGTTGAAGTGGTAGAGCTAATGTGGCTTGGTTGTCCTCACTGTTACCATCTTGAGGCAGATGTGGAAAAGTATAAAAAGAACAAGGCGGATTATGTTGATTTTAAACAAGTTCCAGCAATGTTAAACCCAGTATGGTCTAAAGATGCGGAAACTTTTTATATTGCTCAATTGCTAGATCCACAAGGGAAAAAAGGCTTAATGAATAAAGTATTCCATGCTATTCATGAGCAGGGGCGCCGTTTTAAAAATGAAGGGTCTGTTAAACGTTATTTTGCACAGCTTGGTGTTTCAGAAGGGCAATATAATGCCACTAAAAATTCAATGGCTTATAAGGCAAAATTAAACCGTGCCCGCCAGATAGGCGCTGCATCGCAAATAAGCTCGGTTCCTAGTTTTATTATCAATGGTAAATATCGCACCAGTCCGTATACAGCAGGTAGCGAAGAGAAGCTTTTTCAGTTAATTGACATGTTAACTAAGCGAGAAAAAAAGTAACATCCTCTGTATTCTTCCCACGTATCTATATTAAGCGGGGCAATGTAGTGAGGTAAAAATATCTCTTGTAAAGGTACCGTGCTTTGTGTCTTTGCGAGAGATTTTTTTTGTCTTATAAGCCCTGCACCCAAGCCACTAGTTCCTGCATGAGTTGCAGTTCCTTCTCAGAAAGATTCCGCTGTGCTATTTCTTCAAGCGAATTATTAAACTCATGTGCAGTCAGCGTGCTGCCATATTTTCCATCCATTAGACGAGCATGGCAAAAATCCTGCCATTCACGCTGTTCATCTACATTAAGTGTTTCCAACCAATTGCGTGCGCGATAGCGTGGAAATAATGTTTGCAGGCGATCGTCTGAAAAGGCAGGATTTAGTTCAGCTAATGTTTCAGGTGACGTGTTAATAATCTGATTACAAATTTTACGATCTGCGGGGTTAATAAAGCCATTATAGAGTGCAGAATCAACATCTGACTCACCAAAATCTCGTTTTTGTTGGTACATTTCCTGTAAACGTGGCAATAAGGTTTTATCAGTACCTAATTTTTGCTTGTGCGCTTCTATTTCATCCCAATTAATTTTCCATTTTTTAGCTTTCTCAGCTGATAGTGTTTTAATCGGGGCTAGTGCAGGTGATTTATTAAGATGAACACCCTTTAATGCCACGCGAATATCATCCTTGCTACGCTCTTTATTGGGTGTGTAAAGATTTATTGCTATCTCTTCTGCGCTCAGGCTGAGTAGTAGTTCAGGATCTTGGCGTAAGTCAAAGCAAATA
The DNA here is from genome assembly GCA_023146675.1 of Cocleimonas sp. GTDB lineage: Bacteria > Pseudomonadota > Gammaproteobacteria > Thiotrichales > Thiotrichaceae > JAGLBW01. The sequence continues at coordinate 3,141 of JAGLBQ010000148.1, forward strand.
ATTTCATTTTTATTGGTGGGGTGCTGCATTAGTGGGTAAATCGGTGTGATACACCCCTGCTTGGCAGGAAACATCCCTGAAATATGTAGCACAATAGTATCCGAATGTGTATTCAGTAACTCTGCGGCTTTCGTCTTTTGGCGTAAATTAAAATAAAAATCAAATAATCGTGGTTGAGTTTTCTTAATCAAGCGTGCTATCTCAATGGTTGCTTTAACATCAATTAATGCATCATGTGCTCCTGCGTGCTCTATCCCATTGGCAGTGGTGAGATGTTCTAGGCGAAAACTTGGCAGCCCTGTACCATCATCACGTTGAGGCCATTTAATACCCTCAGGGCGAAGTGCATAGGTCATGCGCACTAAATCAAGAATATCCCAACGACTATTACCATTTTGCCACTCACGCGCATAGGGGTCGATAAAGTTACGATAAAAGCCAAAGCGGGTCACCTCATCATCAAAGCGAATACTGTTATAACCCACACCACAGGTTCCAGCTTTGGAAAATTCAGCATTAATTTGCTGAAAGAACTCCGCTTCAGGAATACCCTCTCGCATTGCGCGTTGAGGTGTGATACCTGTTACCAAAACAGCCTCGGGGTGTGGAATAAAGTCTTGACTTGGTTGGCAAAATATTTCAATCGACTCAGCAATAATCTCAAGATCAAGGTTAGTGCGAATAGCTGCAAACTGTGATGGGTGATCACGGCGTGGATTTACTCCCCACGTTTCATAGTCATGCCAGAGTAGAGTTATTTCGCTCACAGTCTTTTACCTCTTGTTTAGAAAAATCATTTGTTGATAAATTATAGCAATAATAGTGGTTGTAGAAAATAAAATGGAAGTGTGGTACATAGTATCGCACGAAAATATTGGGGATCTGGTCTTGGGCTTTCAATTAGTTATAAGCTGGTTAAACGCATGGGGGGTTAACTATATATGTTATCGCTGGCGAAAAAGAACACTGCCTTAGTGCAGGAATCAGACCTTTCAAGGTGATTAGTA
>JAGLBQ010000149.1 GCA_023146675.1 Cocleimonas sp.
AACTCATGTCGTTGGGAATATTCCACTAAGCCTGCGGAGCAAAATGAAGAAGGGGTTATTATTCAGAAGCCTGCGGAAACTGTATTACCCGCAGGCGCATTGAATAACGCAGGCTGTGGTGATCAGGAAAGGCATCCACTTGCAGATCAGGTTTATTTTCTGGAGGAAAAGCAGCGTCCAGGTGAACTAATGCCGATTACAGAAGATGAGCATGGTACTTATATTATGAACTCTAAGGATCTGCGAGCGGTCGAGCATGTTAAGCGTCTGATTGATATAGGTGTTGATTGTTTGAAAATCGAAGGGCGGACAAAGTCTCATTATTATACCGCTCGTACCACGCAATCTTATCGGCAGGCAATTGATGATGCCGTTGCTGGACGAGATTTTGATGAGTCACTGCTTGGCACATTAGAAAATCTTGCTAATCGTGGTTATACTGATGGTTTTTTCCAGCGTCACCATACGCATGAGTATCAAAATTATATGGAGAATGCCTCCAAAGAAAATCGTCAGCAATTTGTCGCAGAAATGATAAGTGCAGATAGTGAAAATGGAACGATTGATGTTGAAGTGAAAAATCGCTTCAAAGTGGGTGATCGTTTGCAGTTAGTGATGCCAAGTGGTGAAAATCGTGAAATAGAGCTTGCTTCAATGACTAATTTAAAAGGCGAGCCGATGGACGTTGCGCCTGGTAGTGGGCATCAAATGCGTTTGCCTATTGAGGGGGTAAAGGGAGATAAGTTATTGATAGCAAGAATCCTATAAGTTGTAGGTAGCTTATAGGATTCTTTCTGTTTGAGTTTCAAAGAATAAACTCGCTCATTTACTTGCTGTTCGTGAGCGAGCTTATCACTTTAAATTCATTTTAAGCCAGCAAGATAAACAGAAAGTACTTCAATTTCATCCTCTGAAACACCAGCCATAATTCCTTTCATTGCAGCGGTCTGACCGTTGTTTCTTGCGCCACTCTTAATGTCTTTCATTTGCTGAGAGCTGTATTCTTTTGCTTGTCCTGCAATTTTTGGGTAAGCAGGCATAATGGGTGTTTTTCCGTCAGCTCCATGACAAGCTGAGCATCCCTTAGCAGTATACGTTGTGGCACCATCAGCCGCGAATGTAGTTCCGCTTAAGGTGATAACAAGTGTTGCCGCTAAGGTTGTTCCGATTTTAGTAAGTGTTGACATGTTTTGCTCCTAGATTAAAAAGTGAAAAGCTTTGGGCGAAGTATTGCGGAGACATATTGTAGATTCATTAACATATGTCAATCTAATGATAAATCCTGTCTATCTGTTTTAAATACCACTTAAATAGTAGTTGCCTTATTCTTCTTTTCTATAATTAATAAAAACAGACTAGTAAGAATAATAACACCTAATGAATAACCCAAGCCAAGCGAGTACCTTTCCTCTTTTTGCCTCAAATGAGTTGCAAAATTCAGGTGTCATCAGAGTTTTATCCCTTGCAGCGGTATTGCTGTTTGTATTTTTAATTCCTTGGGGTGATGGTGCTTTTGATGGTTTGCCGCGTTTTGCAGGTATTTTATCATTTGGTACAACGTTTCTTTATCTAGTCGTACATGGCTCGCATAGAAACTATAATTTTTTCCATTTTTTCACCCTGCTTTATGGAGTATGGCTATTATTTGCATTGCTATGGTCGCCTGATCAGGAATATGGTTTGGAAAAAGCGGTCACGAATATTCAGCTTGTGCTGATGGTCTTTATGTTTACGCTGGTTATTCAGACTAAAAATAATATTCGCATGGCGTATCAGGCGTATGTGCTGGGTAATATTGCTGGTTCAGGAATTATTCTTTATAACTATTTGAATGGTATTGAGTCACCTTATTATAATCGCTATGGGATTAAAAATATAGAGACAGATGAACTGTCTATTGTATTAGCGTTGGCAATGCCAATGGCTGCTTATCTTTCAACACAGTATAAGCATTGGCTATTAAATTTGCTCAATGTGATGGCGATGCCCATTATTTTTTATGCCATTTTCTTAACAGGAACACGCACAGGCTCAATTGTTGCGATGCTGGGTATTTTCTATTGGGTATTTGCCAAGCGGAAAGCCTCTATTAGTATTAAAGCATCTATAGCTGTCTTTTTTGTGATTGCTATTGTCGGTATTTTTACTTTTGCACCTAAAGCATCGGTTGACCGAATACTCTCGGCAGGCAAATCAATCTCATCAGGTACATTAAATTATCGTACTGTTATTTGGAGTGGTACTTATGCGCAATGGAAGGAAAGCCCCGTTGCAGGTATTGGTACAGGTGGTTTGGGGTATGGGTTAAGTCATGATCATATTAGTTATAATGCAGCACATAATGCCTATTTAGAATTAATGGCAGAAAATGGCACGATAGGGCTGATGATTTATTTGCTGATGTATGTTTCATTGCTGTATTACCTGTTACAGGCTCCGCTGGATGAGAAGTCTTTTTTGCTGGCGTTACTTCTGGTGGTTATGGT
>JAGLBQ010000015.1 GCA_023146675.1 Cocleimonas sp.
TCATTTAATTGAAGTTTTATGGAAGCGCAATAAACACAGTAAAGCCAAGCAGCTATTAGCAAAAATGCTAAAAGAACACCCTAAGGATGCGATGTTGCTGGCGGTAAAAAAACGCTTAAAAATTTAAAAGTAGGCATTTTTCATAGGTAGTTGACAATTACTCATCATCTCCGATAAAACACCTCGGGAATAACGGATAAAAAGTGTAAAGTACTTTTCATTTCTAATGAAGGATGCCCTCCTTTGACTACTGAATAGTGAAGAGTAAACTTGATGTTTTATTGATCTTAAAACATACTTCACTAAATTCCCCCATTTAAATAAATTCCATCATGTCTAGAATCTATATTTCTGCAGCCCATAAATCATCGGGTAAAACGACATTATCGTTAGGCTTATGTGCTGCATTGCATAATAAGGGTCTAAAAGTACAATCGTTTAAAAAAGGCCCTGATTATATTGATCCACTTTGGCTGGCGCAAGCAAGCCGTGGAAATTGCTATAATCTTGATTTTAATACTATGTCCGAATCAGAAATTCTGTCTAAAGTTAGTTACCACTCAGAAGGGGCTGATATTTCCATTATAGAGGGTAATAAGGGCTTATATGATGGTGTAAAAGTGGATGGTAGTGATAGTAATGCGGCGGTTGCTAAGTTGTTGAAAACGCCTGTGGTGCTGGTTATTGATACGCGTGGTGTGACGCGTGGCGTTGCGCCTTTATTGCTAGGTTATCAGCAGTTTGATCCAGATATAAATATTGCAGGGGTGATTTTTAATATGGTGGGTGGCGCACGGCATGAGCGTAAATTGCGGGGTGTTGTTGAAGCTTATACGGATGTGCCCGTGCTGGGTGCGGTGCATAAACATCATGATTTAGAATTAGTTGAGCGGCATTTAGGCTTAATGCCTATTAATGAAAGTGAGCTGGCAATTGAAAAAATTGACAATATTGCTGCATTAGTTGCGCAACAAGTTGATTTGGATAGCGTATTATCAATTGCAGAGATGGCGCCAGATGTTATCGTTAAGGCAGATAAGCGAGCTAGCGTGGCGAGTGACATTGATCTTGCGCCATCTGATACCTTACGCATTGGTATTTGCAAAGATTCTGCCTTTGGTTTTTATTATCAGGATGATTTAGAGGCATTAGAAGTGCAGGGTGCAGAGCTGATCGCAATAAATACCCTTAAAGATTCACATTTGCCTGAATCTTTGGATGGTTTGTTTATCGGTGGTGGTTTTCCTGAAACGCATATGGAGAAACTTTCGGCAAATACCAGTTTGCGTAAGGAAATATACGCGGCGATTGAAGCAGGTCTGCCAACCTATGCAGAGTGTGGTGGCTTGATGTATCTGTCAGAAAGTTTAAGCTGGAAAGGTAAAACATTGGATATGGTGGGTGTTATTCCTGCTGACACCATTATGCATGAAAAACCACAGGGCAGGGGCTATGTTAAGCTGGAAGAAACAGAACATATGTTGTGGGATAACGACTCTCAAGGGTCGCAAATAGCAGCGCATGAGTTTCATTATTCAAAACTGGATAATTTAAAGCAAAAAGGTAAATTTGCTTTTCGAGTCTTAAGAGGCACAGGAATCACAGGCAGTGAGGATGGTTGGGTCTATAAAAATTTGTTAGCATCCTATGCGCATATGCGCGACACCAAGCGCTATCATTGGGCAGAGCGCTTTGTTGGTTTTATTCAATCGACAAAAACAGATAAATAGTGCAAAAATACTTGGTTTCTGTCTGTATTAGCGCATCTTGTAAGAGAGTTTTTTAATTTTAAGGAATAGTTTATGTTTACAGTTTCACCAGAAGCGGCGACGCAAATCAAGATTTCCATTACACAGTCAGGTGTAGATGGAGAGCCTTTGCGTGTTGCTGTTGAAAAAAATGATGCAGGCGAGTTTCATTATCAAATGGGGTTTGATGATAGTAGCAAATACGGAGACTCTCATTTTGTATCGGGAGGTGTAAAGCTAGTAGCTGATGCCGCATCAGGTGATTTGCTCAATGGCATGATGATTGATTATATTGATTTGGATGGCACGATGGAATTTGTGTTTATGAACCCTAATGATCCTAACTATAAAGCACCACAAGAATAAGCGGTAAACTCCCCTCATGACAAGTGTCCCTTTAAAAGCAGTTCTTGAAACGCTACCATCATGGAAGAATAGGGCGAAAAATACGCCTGAAAATGTTGCTAAGTGGAAGGTGGCGAATGATGATCTTCTAGTAAAATCGAGGAAAGGGATTAGCCTTCCGTGGTTGGCAAGCATTGTTCTGGCGAGCTTGGTTTTTGTTTTTCTGGTGATCGGCTTTGTTTATTTTTGGTCTGTTGATATAGGCATGCAGACAAGCTGGTTTGTGCCTTTGATGACTATATTATGGTTGTTTGCAGGGGCAGGTCTGTTTTTTTTATTATTATTAATGTTTTGGATTTGGCGTGAGTTCAACCGCTTTGGCAAAGATCTTTCTGAATGGGCAGATCATTTGTTAAAAGGGGAGTTGTCCAGTCGCATGAAGTTGTATTCAAATCGCTGTCCTTCCTTGGGTATCCGACAGCATATTAATCGTATTTCAGATGACTATGAAGCACTTGCCAGAGTGCAGCAAAAGCGTTTACTGCGCCAGACAGAATATATCAAACAGAAAAAGCACTATCTTAGTGTGCTTTATGAGGTTGCCTCCTGTATTAACCAATCGCAAAATCTTGAGGATTTATTACAGCAGTTTTTATACACCTTAACGGGTGTTGTTAAGGCAGAAGCTGCAACTGTCCGTTTGTTGGACAATAAGGATCAAATGCGTTTGGTGGCGAGTATTGGTTTATCGGACGAGGTAATTGCTAAGGAAGATGTTTTACCTCAACCAAGTTGCTTATGCGGAAAAGCTGCAACCGATGGTAGTATTCAAGTGCGTGCTGATGTCAGAATGTGCGGTAAGTTGATTGGTGAAACCTTTTTTGAGTCTGATAATATCGAGATGTTAGCGATTCCATTGCAATATCGAGGTAAGACATTGGGTGTATATAACCTTTTTGTGCGCCGTGAAGACCATCGAGAAATGGAAGGAGAGCATGAGCTTCTAGTCAGTATTGGGCAGCATTTGGGGATGGCAATAGAAAAAGCCAGTGTTGAAGATGATGCGCGTCTGTTGTCGATTATTAAAGAACGCACACGCATGGCACACGAATTACATGATTCTTTAGCACAAACATTAGCGATACTACGCTATAAAATACGGCTATTTGATGACACCATGAATGCGGGTGATGAATCGGCTATTTGGGAAGAATTGGAAGGCTTGGAAAATAGCATTGATGATGCGTATCTGGAATTGCGTAGTTTAATCACCCACTTTAGAGCGCCTGTTGATGGCAAAGGCGTTGTGCGCTCTGTAGAGCGTGTCATCGAACGTTTCCGTCGTGACACTAAACTTGAGGTATTTTTCTATCATAACTGGGAGCTTGGTGATTTGTCTCGTGATACAGAAATTGAAGTGGTGCGAATTGTGCAGGAGTCATTGGTCAATATTCGTAAACACAGTCAAGCTGAAACTGTCAGAGTGTTAATGCGTAGCTCCGAAGATGGTGAATGCAGTGTCTTAATCGAGGATGATGGTATTGGCATTACGGATGATAGTCATCAGCCTGATGAAGAAGCAGGGGAGCATATAGGTTTATCTATTATGCAGGAGCGCGCAGAAAGAATTAACGGAGAGATTCATTTTGAATCTGAAGATGGGGAGGGTACACTGGTACAGCTCTCTTTTCAGGTAACAGAACAAGCAGCCACTTTAAATACCCCAGTTAATCGTGTTTTCAATGATGATAAAATCATCACAACGCAGGATAATATCTTATGAATGAGAAAGTCTTATTGATTGATGATCACACTCTATTTCGTGCAGGATTAGAGGATTTACTAACCCGTCGCGGAATTCAAGTTGTTGCCTCTGTTGGTAACGGTGATGAAGGTCTGAAAATGGCCAATGAATTAGATGGAGACCTTGATGTAGTGCTGCTTGATATGCGCATGCCCAATATGGATGGCATCAGCGTGCTGCGCATCTTAAAAAAGGATCATCCTGACTTACCTGTTGCGATGCTAACAACCAGTAGCGTTGAAGAAGACTTGATAGGTTCCTTAAAAAATGGTGCGCAAGGGTATCTATTAAAAGATATGGAGCCAGATGAGCTGGTGGTTGCACTCAGAGATATTATCGATGGTAAAACTGTGGTAGCTCCAGATCTTGCTCATGTACTAGCGCAAGCGGTACAGGGGAAGATCAAACCCAAAGAGGAAGAGATCAATCCTTTTGCGGCATTAACACCGCGTGAATTTGAGATACTCACTTTACTTGCAGAAGGGCAGAGTAATAAGGTCATCGCACGAAATTTGGGGATTTCTGATGGTACGGTTAAACTGCACGTAAAGGCTATTTTACGTAAATTAAATATTAGTTCGCGTATTACAGCGGCTGTGATGGCGGTTGAATATGGGGTGAAGAAAACTAAGTTTGTCTATTCAACTCGATAAAAATAATCATAATGCCGTCATTTTTTGTAGAGATATATGGATTGCTTGTGAGCGAGTGGAAGCTGAGTAATTACAATAATAAAAAAGGGTTATAGGTATGGCTAAAACATTTAAGCAATTAATTGTCGATATGCTTCAACAGGTTGATGAAGTCTATCCATGGGATTTAGAAGAAATATTAGAAAATGATGCTGATGTTCTACTCCTCGATATACGTGAGACTAAGGAGTTTGAGCGTTGTCACATCAAAGGCTCCTTACACGTCCCGCGCGGTATCTTAGAGACGGCCTGTGATTGGGATTATCCTGATACAGAACCAGAACTGGTAAAAGCGCGTGATCGTCGTGTCATCGTCATATGTCGCTCAGGTAATCGAAGCGTTCCTGCTGTTTTTACCATGCAATTAATGGGTTATACAAATATAGTATCCGTGCAAACAGGTATTAAAGGCTGGAATGATAGCGACTTGCCTTTGATTAATGCCAACGGTGAAGCGGTTGATCCTGACTGGGCTGATGGATTTTTAACGCCTCCTATTCGTGAAGAGCAGCTATCTAAACATGACTCCTAAGATGTTAAATTTTTTTGAGTCATACCTATGCTATCAATACCCATAATTTTAAAGCATATTTATAGACCCAAAGATAAAAATGAAATACACCAAGCACAGCGCTTATTTCATGGTCGTGGTCATGCCTTTGCTGGTCTAGAACATTTGCTTATTGATTGGCTACCGCCTGTCATATTAATAACACTTTATAAGCCAGAACCAATAGAAACAATTAATCAGCTGGCTGATTATATTTTATCAATATTTCCTGATTGCAAAAGCATTCAATTGCAGCACCGCTATCTATCTGCGGGACCAATAGAGAGTGTTCAGGGTGAGAAAATACAACAATTAGTTATTTTAGAAGGGCAAAATAAGTTTCAAATAAGTTTAGGTCGTGCGCGTAATACAGGCTTGTTTTTGGATATGCGTAACGGGCGTGACTGGCTAGAGCAACATGCTGATAATAAACGTGTATTAAACTTATTTGCTTATACTTGTGGTTTTTCCGTAGCCGCTATTGCAGGTGGTGCTAAAAGTATTCTTAATGTTGATATGAGTAGTGCTGCTTTAAGTGTTGGTAGAAAGAATCACCGCTTAAATAATCAGGACCTCAGTAAAGTACGTTTTGAAAAACTAAATATATTTAGGTCTTTTGGGCGATTTAAAAAGCGTGGTCCTTTTGATATTCTCGTCTGTGATCCACCCACCTTCCAAAAAGGAAGTGTACAGATAGATCGAGATTATCCTAAGATTATGAGACGCTTAAATGATTTTATGGCAGATAAAAGCACTTTATTGCTCTGTTTGAATGCACCTGATTTAGATATTGACTTTATTATTGATAATATGAGTTTATATGCACCTAACTATGTATTTGATAAGATTATAGATCCACCAAAAGTATATCGTGACAGTCAGAAAAAAGGATTGAAAGTTTTGCTTTTTATACAAGTATAAGTATAAGTATAATTTAAGTTAACGCTTGTCTCTATCTTGTTGTTTTTAGCTGTTTTTGAGCAAATATTACTCTCTTTAGTTAAATTCGTTGTAATACTGAACAAATAATAGTACTAATAAGAATAATTAGTTAAATTTATAAGGATATTTGGATGTTATTAAAAAAATCAATAGCAATTGCTTTATTTGCCACTACTTCGCTCGTTAGTATCTCCACCGTAAATGCAAATACTACGAATGATAGCCTGCTTAGTATTGCAAACAAACTTCTGGATCTTGATGAAAAGAAAGGAAGTAAGTCTACTAGCGATACTGTTGATGTGATTATTAGAGAGATGAATCGTAAAATAGAACATCCTAACGCAAAGGCTAGCAGAACCAGTAAAGCAGATGCAGAGCTAGATTCAGCCGCTATTTTATTAGGCATAGCCTCACCACTACGGCGACAACACCGCCCACGCCCAGTACAAGTTTCTCAGCGCAGACCCCAGTATAATCAATCTCAAGTCGCTAAAGCTTACCAGCAAAGACATCTCAATAAACGTAAACGTGAAAATCTGCAAAGACAGCGTAATAAAAATCGACGTTTGAATCGACAAAAACAACTATCACGTTTGGCAAAAACAAAAAATCAAGCATATCGGAAAGTAAATACTACGTCTAATCTTCCTAGCAATAGTGTATGGCATCGGGTAAAAAATGGTTTTCGTTTTCGTAACGATCAATATCGTCCAATCGTTCAGCGAGCTATTCAGCGTATGAGAAGCAATCGCGGCGGTGTCATGAGAACATTGAATCGCTCAACCGATTATTTACATTTAGTGGCGACTGAATTACAACGCCGTGGAATGCCAACTGATTTAGTTTTATTGCCCATGGTTGAAAGTGCCTATGTTACCAAGGCAAGATCTCATGCAGGTGCGGCGGGTATGTGGCAGTTTATTCGTGGTACAGGTAAACGATATGGCTTAAAACAGACGCGTGGTTATGATGGTCGTTTAGATGTTCTGGAATCCACTCGCGCAGCAATGGATTATTTGCAAAAATTACATCGTCAATTTCATGGTGATTGGTTTCTTGCTTTAGCCGCTTATAATTGTGGTGAAAACCGAGTAGAGCGAGAGGTAGCAAAGAATAGAGCAAGAGGTTTGCCGACAGATTATTGGAACCTATCATTGCCTCGTGAAACTAGGAACTATGTACCAAAATTGTTGGCTTATAGAGAGGTTATTCGTTCTCCCAGATCATTTGGTGTGCGTTTGCCACATACTGTTAATGCTCCTAAGTTAACTCAGGTTTATTTTAATAAAGCAGTTGATCTGAAAAAAGTAGCGTATCAAGCAGGTGTACAGCCATCTATTGTACGGCGTTTGAACCCTGGGTTTAGATATGGTGTTACCATGCCATCAATGACCAGAAAAATTCTAGTTCCTCGTCAACATGCTGGCAATATACAACGAGCAATTCAGCGTGCGCCGACTATTAGTCCTGTGCAAATAGCTAGATATTCACGTGTAACCCGCTCCCATCGTCGTTATAAGAGAAGGGGAAATAGAGTTCATCGTGTTCGCCGTGGTGAGAGTTTATCAAGAATTGCAACACGTTATGGTACAACTGTAAGAAAGTTAAAACGCTTGAATAGAATACGTGGTTCACGAATTAAAGCAGGTAGACGCCTGAGGATTGCTGCTAAATCAAGGCGTTCAAAACGCGGTTAAAATGACGTTAATATTGTGTAGATGTGTTTGTAACCTATAAAAGCATCAATATATTAAAGGCTTGCTCTGTATTGAAAGAGTAAGCCTTTTTTGTTTAGTCTGTATTTCTAAAGTGCAAAGTGTAAGGTGCAAATATTACAGGCATAAGATGATTTTTTGCTGAAAATTTTAGTAATCAGTGACTGTGCTCTCATTTGTAAGTTTTTTCTACCGCAGCGAGGACAGGCTAGTGCATGTAAAGCGGAGGGACAGGAAGAGTATTGTTCGGACGGATTGTGACCATAATAAGCATATAAGTTTATTTTTGAGCGATCTAATCCCAGAACATCAACACACTCACTGAGAAAGGGATAGAGTAAGTTCATCTCTTGTAAACATTGCTTTAATCTCTCTATTTCAGATTGTTTTGGAATACCATTTTCCATTCCAGGTATTAAAAAAAGAAACAGACTGTAGTGCTCATCTAAGTGTTCTTGAAGTTGTTCAGTATTGATCTGTAGTAACTCCTGAAGAACGAGGAGCTTCATCATCAAAATAGGATTAAGGAATGGCTTGCCAATACTCTTAGATGAGCCATGTAGCAAACTTTTTAGTTTCTTCCAAGGTGCTGTTAAGGCTAGTTTTTCTAGTTTAGAATGATTGCTTTTTGACAGTAATATATGTGGTTGATATGAGGGTTTTAAAATCGTGGTGCTGGCTGACATATTCATAATAGAGGTCTTTATAAGTAGTTACTATATTTCCAATCCTTGTGATTAAAATATCCTTATAGACTAATAATTTTTTTAATTGTGTGTAAAACAATAGCACCTCGGGCGCTATTATTCTACATCTTAAGTTAAAACATTATATTTTTATTGTAAGTTATTGATTGAGTCTAAGCTTTCTACAAAGGTATTACATGTGAGCCCAATCTCTAGCCCGTAAATAATCATTATAGAGTTTAGCTTCCTCAGAACCTTCCTCTGGTTGCCAGTCATAGCGCCATTTAACTAGTGGTGGCATTGACATTAAGATAGATTCGGTGCGCCCACCTGACTGCAAACCAAATAAAGTGCCACGATCATAAACAAGATTAAATTCTACATAGCGTCCACGACGATAAAGCTGAAAATCTCTCTGGCGTTCACCATATTCAGACGCTTTACGTTTCGCAATAATAGGTCGGTAGGCTTCAATATAACTATCCCCCACACTTTGCAAATAAGCAAAAGATTGCTCAAATCCCTCTTTATTAAGGTCATCAAAAAACAAACCACCCACACCGCGTGGCTCATCACGATGCTTTAAATAAAAATAATCATCACACCATTTTTTATGCTCTGTATAGCGCGTCTCCCCAAATGGCTCACAAGCTTTCTGCGCTGTTTTATGCCAATGAATACAGTCCTCATCATTGCCATAATAAGGGGTTAAGTCATATCCACCACCAAACCACCATACAGGATCAGCCCCTTCTTTTTCAGCAATAAAGAAGCGTACATTGGCATGGGAAGTCGGTATATAAGGATTATGAGGATGAATAACCAATGAAACCCCCATTGCCTGAAAGCTACGTCCTGCCAGCTCAGGGCGATGTGCAGTCGCAGATGCTGGCATATTATCGCCAAAGACATGTGAGAAATTAACTCCACCTTGCTCGATGACAGCGCCATCGGTTAGTAGGCGTGTGCGTCCACTCCCTTTCATGCCTTTGCCACCCTCTGGACGTTGCCATTCATCAATTATGAAATCAGCTTTGCCATCCTCATCTGCAAGTTGAGAGCAGATAGAGTCTTGTAGGGAAAGAAGGTATTTTTTTACGGCATTAATATCAGGAGTGGGCATTATTTGAGACCATTTTATTAGCGGGGAATGATTATAATTATAACTGAATAGAGAGTGAATATGTGAAATTCTAAATTCTATAAAGTATGCTATTATTTTGTGGCTTTTTAATTTCACTTACCAAGGGAAGACTATGAAAATTCGTAATTTATTGTTAGTCGCTATGGCCGCAAGCTTATCCGTTGCTTGCACACAGGAAACACAAAACAAATTTGGACGTGCGATGAATAACTGGACGGGAACGGATGGCGTATTAGAAATATATGCGGGCAATAAGTTGGTGAAACGCTTTATGAAAATAGATAAATTATCAACCGCCGTTGGGACGAATAGTAAGCAAGACCGCCCCTATCGTTATGGATATGGAATTTTAGACGCCAATCTCAACGGTAAAGTAGATAACGGTGAAAAGAAGGTTTATTTTGAATTGAGTGATTACTCTACGCCCTATATCTTTTTTGAAAATCCAGAGTAATTTTCATGCCTAAATAATTTTAGAGCTCTGGAATAGTTCCACCAACAAACCTTGAAGTGCGGCAAAAATATAGAG
>JAGLBQ010000150.1 GCA_023146675.1 Cocleimonas sp.
GAATCCCTTGGGGGAAGAAAATAGGCTTAGAAGAAACAGAACGTTAAGAATTTATCAGAGAACTAAAAATCTACGGTAATCCCATAAACATAATTTAATTTTATTGCATTGGTTAAATAATCTGCTATTCGCCCCTTTCAATCCGTCCTGCTTATAGTATTTCTGTGATTTTCATTCTAATTCTTGAAAAGATTTCTATGAAGTTAGTCGAGAGATGTTATTTTTATTCTCGATCCGTCACTTTGAGCATTAATCATTTTCTATTTATGTAGCCAAAATGGTGTCGTAAGTAATGAGTATTAAAAATAAACAAGGTAATAAAATGGCGCAGGAATTATCTGGTGTGATTTTTTCTGGCAGTGATGAACTGAGGTTATTAGATAGCAGTTATATTGTGGGAGCTTGCTTATTACCTAGCATCACAGGTGATATTTATGCGGCATGGGATGCTTCCATTGGTATTGATAGTTTATCAAGTAGCTCCTCCTATGATTTTCCACCACAATTTTTTATTAAATTATTACCTGACAGTTTTTTTCATTTAAGTGACGTAAATCGTATTATTACGGATGAAGTTAAGCACTTAAAGGAGTGCTTTGATTGGTGTAATATAGTCACTTTTGAAAAAAATGAAGAATCAGCCTATTTAGTCTTTCAATTTCCTCGCGGTGATTTTTTTAGTAAGAAATTAATAGCAAACAAATCTTATGGTGATCTGCCCAAGGTTTTGGCTTTGCTAACAAGTATCGATAAAACATTAAATATTCTAAAAGAGTGTGGTATTCATCATGGAAGGGTGGAGCCAGATTCCATTTATATGACTGAATCTGGTGATATAGGGCTTGTCGATAGTATTTATGTTGCGGCAAAACAAACTCAGTTAGAGCAAGAAATTGAACACACTGAAACCGTTCCTAATAAAGAGGCGCTTTATGCTAGTCCTGATATTTGTTTTGGTAGAAAAATATCAGAGCAAGATGATGTTTTTTCTCTCTCTTGCATCTGTTATCACTTATTAAGTGGGCAACATCCTTTTGGAGGTGTAAATAGCGTTTCTGCACTATTAAATAAAATACGTCCAGAGCCAATTGCAATATTGTCTGAAGACCAGTGGCAACATTTGGAAAATGGTTTGAGTTTGTCAAAGGAAAGCCGCTTAAAAACAGTCAAAGAATTTATTAATGGCTTTGATCTAACATCAAAACCATCCAGTGCTTTAAAAATAAAGAAAAAAGAAAGAGAAGCAACGACACTTGCAAGAAAAAATGCTCAAAATTTAATGAATAATCAGGTTAAAGAAAAAGTAACAAGTAAGAAAAAATCACAAAAAATACAGCAAAGAGCAAGAAAACCAATATCGCATCAGTCATCATTTGCAGATTTACATGAAAAAGATAGAACGAGTTGGTCATGGATTCCAATCAGCTTATTATCAGGGGTGCTCGTGGGCACTATCGCCATGCTTTTATCGATAAGCTTTTTTGGTATGGATCTAGTGTCATTAATAGAGGCGCTTAAAAATAGTTTTTAGCATAAGTTGGAAATTAATGATTAAAGTAAATTACTTAAATCGACATAATTTTTTACACTAAGATTCTCAGGGCGCAATTTTGGATCCACTCCTGCTTGCTCTATCTGTTCTACACTTAATAGCTTTTTTAATGTATTGCGTAAGGTTTTTCTACGCATTGAGAATGCTTGTGTAACGACTTGAGAGAGTAGTTTTAGATCATTCGCTTGATAAGGTTTTTGTTGCCAAGGCTGTAGACGTAGTACCGCGGAATCTACTTTAGGTGGTGGACTAAAGGCTTCGGGTCCGACATAAAATAAATACTCCGTATCACAATGATATTGCACCATCACCGATAGGCGACCATACGTCTTACTTCCTGGTGGCGCTGTTATTCTATCCACGACTTCTTTTTGCAACATAAAGTGCATATCTTGTATATGTGTTGAATATTCAAGTAAATGAAATATCAATGGCGTGGAAATATTATAAGGAAGGTTGCCAACAACACGGAGTTGCTGGTCTTTAAGTAATTGCATTAAATCAAAACGTAGTGCATCTACATTATGTATAGTGAGTTGATCTCCCCCTTTTTTTTGCAATATTTTAATCACATCACGATCAATTTCTATTACTTCCATAGACCCTATTTTTTCAAGCAATGGAAACGTTAGGGCGCCCAAACCAGGACCAATCTCTATAATTTGTTGATCCTGTTTAGGGTTTATGTACTGAATCAGTGTTTGTATAACACCATGATCATGCAAAAAATGCTGACCAAAGCGTTTTTTAGTGCGGTATTTATTTGACATTATTAAGAAAATAGCAGATAAGTAGGATAAAAAATAAACCACGAAAGACACGGCTAATCTACATTATAATGTCCGTGTATTCTGTGATTTTAATAAAGAATTTAGGCATCCTTCACATGTCAGTTCTGTAGCTCGTATGCAGCCTAAGCGTAATACGAGCTACAAAAGTGTAAACTACTTTTCTGTTTCATGAAGGATGCCAGAATTTAGTTTGTAATTTTCAACTCAACACGACGATTTTTTGCACGCCCTTTTTGGGTTTTATTATCAGCAACAGGTATTTCTTCACCATAACCTTTAGCCGTTATTTTATTACTATCGAAGCCTTTTGTAACCAAGTAGTTCATCACACTGGTTGCCCGTTTTTGTGATAGTGCTTTATTTGAAAAAGCTCCACCGATACTATCAGTATGTCCGCCAACTTCAATATTAATATCAGGATATCGTTTTAGTGTTTGCGCTGCTTCATCAAGAATAGGCAATGATGATGAGGTTAAATTAGCAGATCCTGTTTCAAAATTAACCCCTTTTAGTGTAAAGTTTTTATCTGCAGAACAACCAACGCTATTGACCTTGGTTCCAGATGGTGTTGATGGACAGAGATCTTTACTATCACTTATTCCATCTTTATCAGCATCAGGTTCACACCCTGTCGTTTTATCAATAAGCGTTCCCGCTGGTGTGTTTGAGCATTTATCAAGACTATCCAAGACACCATCTTTATCAGAGTCTAGCTCACAGCCTTTGCTATCAACTTTGGCATTTTCAGCAGTATTGGCGCAGTTGTCTTTGCTATCAACGACGCTATCTTTATCGCTATCAAGTTCACAGCCTTTATCATCAACCTTGACACCTTCAGCAGTGTCCGCACATTGATCTTTACTATCGACAACATTATCTTTGTCAGAGTCTAGTTCACAACCTTTGTCATCAACTTTGGCACCATTTGTTGTGTTTTGACATTGGTCTTTACTATCGACAATTTTGTCTTTATCAGTATCTAGCTCGCAGCCTTTATCGTTAACCTTGATCCTTTCGGCAGTGCCCGGACATTGGTCTTTACTATCGACAATGCTGTCTTTATCAGAGTCTAGCTCACAACCTTTGTCATCAACGCTGGCACCTTCTGTTGTGTCTTGACATTGGTCTTTACTATCAACGATCTTATCTTTATCGCCATCTAGTTCACAACCTTTCTCATCAACATTAGCGCCTGTGGGTGTCTCTTTGCATTGGTCTTTACTATCAACAACATTATCTTTATCACTATCTAGCTCACAGCCTTTATCGTCAACCTTGATCCCTTCGGCAGTGTCTGCGCATTGATCTTTGCTATCGGCAACGCTGTCTTTGTCAGAGTCTAATTCACAGCCTTTCTCATCAACGTTAGCGCCTGTAGGTGTCTCTTTGCACTGGTCTTTGCTATCGGCAACTTTATCCTTATCGCCATCAAGTTCACAGCCTGTTGCATCGACCTTAGCATTTTCTACTGAACTAGGGCATTGGTCTTTATTGTCTGAAATACCATCGGCATCTTTGTCAGAATTACAACCTTTTTCATCAACCTGCATACCCTCGCTTGTATCAGTACATTGGTCTTTACTATCAACAACACCATCCTTATCCGTATCAATCTCACAGCCTTTATCATCAATATTGATCCCTTCAGCAGTATCAGCGCACTGATCTTTGCTATCAACGATTCCATCTTTATCGCTATCAATCTCACAGCCTTTATCATTAACATTGAGACCTTCCGCGGTGTCAGGGCATTGATCTTTGCTATCAACGAGTCCATCCTTATCGGTGTCTAGCTCACACCCTGTGTTATCTACTGTTAAATTTTCACCTGTTTTAGGACATTGATCCTTGCTATCAACCACTTTATCGTTATCGCTATCAATTTCACAACCATTGTCATCAACATGAACACCTTGAGGTGATTCAGGGCATTGATCCGAACTATTGCCCACCTCATCGTTATCGTTATCTTCTTCACATCCTGTTTCTATCACCGTGATACCGTCGCCAGTAGCAGGGCATTGATCTTTACTATCAAGAATACCGTCATTGTCGGTATCTTTTTCACAGCCCTTCTCTCCTACACCTAATCCTGTTTTAGTAAAGGCACAGTGATCTTTGTCATCAGTAATACCATCTTTGTCAATATCGGCAGGGCAACCCTGAGCATCGACATAGGTTCCCTTTGGTGTATCAGGGCATTTATCAGAAGGATTAACAACAGAGTCGCTATCATCATCAGCAGTTACGCTAGAAAGTTGTTGTGCTAACCCTGCAAGAGCTTGAACTTTATCCTCAAAACTTACTTGCAAACCGTTGTGATCGTTTGATTTAGTGTCTAATTGAGTGGTTAAATCCGCAATATTCGAGGTCAGTTTGTCATGCTCTCCTGAAAAGCGCTGCATCAGTGCCATATTACCAATAATATTTTCTTTAGCCTTGCTTATCAGTCTATCTTTGCTTACGACAAGCCTATTACTTTGTGACGTTGCTGCACCGAAGAGTTGCTGTTGCTTTCCTAATAGACCTTGTAATGCCGTTAATTGTGTCGTTTGCTGTTCATTTGAACCAAGGAAGCGTTGCATTGTACTCAGGTTGTCTTGTATTGCTGACCTTGCTTTAACAAGGAGCTTCTCTTTAGCACCAAGTTGCGCTAATAACTGTCCTTTTTGTTGCTCTATTAGCATCTCAAGTTCTGCAATACGCGCAAGGAGATTTTCTCTCTCTTCTGAAGCGGTTGTTAGAACGGTGATATTATCGCCAATGGTTTGTTGCATCGCAGAAAAAATCTTGGGCTTAACCTGATTCATTTCAAGTTTGGCAATACGGGTGATAAGTGATTTCCTATCCTCTGAAACGGTTGTTAGCACCGCGATATTGTCATCAATAGTTTGTTGCATGGAGGCAAAAAGCTGAGTATTTTTAGAGGCTGATTGCGTGTTGTTTAAATTACTATTTAAACATTGTTTTGCTGAGGACTTGGCTTGATTCGCTTCAAGTGCTGCAATACGCGCGAGAAGAGATTCTCTATCCTTTGATGCTGTTGTTAGAGCGGCGATATTATCACCAATGGTTTGTTTTAGAGTGGAAAGAAGGTTGGTCTCTTTGGTGCTATTTGAACCATCACCTATTAATTGACTTGTTGAAGAAGGCTCGCTATCAGGAACAAGCATGGGCATATAGTAGGGTGTGTAGGAAGGCTCTTCTTTCTCTTCAGTATTTTTTTCTGTTTGTTCCGAAGATGGGGGAGATACCGTATCAGGAACCAGCATCGGCATATAGTAGGGAGTGTTATAGAGTGCATCAGAGTCTTTAGAATGAGTGCTAGCCTCTCCTGTTAATGCTGGAGGGGCTATGTCTGAGGTCTCAGCAATTGCCATTGCGATTGACAGGCTAAGAAGAGTCAATGCAAGTAAAGGTTTAGTAGCTGTTCTCATTCTCTATTTCTCCACAAAAATAATTGCTTAGAAAGAAATATTTAATAACGGCTCATTTTGGCGATATTCTTTTTTTGCTGCTTAATTCATCTCAATTGCCACATGTTATTCTATGCAATAATTGAAATGGCTTACGCAAGAAGAAAAGAATACGTTATTGAATCCCTCTTCCTTAGGAAAGATTGTAACAGACGGTGTTAAAATCTCCTCACTAGGCTTGGTTCTTGCATAATACATGAAATTGGTGCTTTGTTTTTATTTCAGGTTAAAAAATATGACATGTTATTATGCAATACTTTGAGTGATTGTTTTTTATACAGAAAGAAAACCCCAATAATTGAAGTTGAGCATGTAGCCTTTTATCCGCCACCCATAGCCAAATCACGTCGTGCAGTAGAGATCGTTATTGTAAATCCAGCAATAACATCTAAAAATGCCATAAAGGTAAGAATTAGAAAAACTGAATTTCCTGCCCAGTCAAAGACTAACCAAGAGGTTAAAAAGCCAATCAGAACAAACGTAGACAAGGTATGATCAATAATAGCAGTAGAGGAGGTACGCGTTGCTTTAAATAGCTCTACATAGAGAGCGATAATTCCCAGTAATATCATAATATCGCCCCATGTTGGCTTCCAAACAACACCTGATGGCAATTGTATATGAGCTGCCACATAGTAGAGCCTATCATGAGGTATACCCAAAAGATGCATTAGCCAGTAGGAGATTAAAAAAAGAGCAAATAAAGGGATAAAACTTAATGCTTGTATCATGGCAGGATACCTATCCTTAGGTTAGAAAACACTTTAAGTATAGCGCGTTACTATTGATAATTCCTCTGTTAATAGAAAAATTCGAATAAAGATTATTCATTTTTTATAAAAAATTAGAGCCTCATTGTAGATATTAGTTTTAGGGGGGGGGTATTTACTTTGCTTGTTTTACAAAAAAATGACAAACATTGACAATAATAGTCATTTCTATATTATTAAGAAATGAATACAACATCAATGAACATATCACTAACGACTTCCTTAAAAACAGAGGTTGAAAATCGCGTCCTAGAAGGGAAGTTTAGTAATTTTAGTGACTATATACGTCACTTAATACGTCAAGATATAAGCAAAAGAGAAGAAGAAAAAGAACTAAGGGAGTTGCTACTAGCAGGGTTGAATTCTGGCATATCAGAGAAGACAATGGTTGATGTTTTTTCTGATCTAAAAGATTATATTAAATCTAAAGCATGAAAATTGTTTTTTCAAAACGCTCTATTACCGACTTAAAGAATATTGCTGATTATCTGCTAAAAGAGGCGGGTGTAGAGATTGCGTTAACAATAACGGATAAAATACATCAGGTTATTGCAGAGACTATTTCAGATAATCCAAAAATCGGCGCTGTTGTTACTTATATCCCTGAGACTCAAATGCGCTTTTTCTCCGCAGGTAAATATGCTTATCATATTTTTTACGAGCTACGTAAAACCGAAATAATTATCGTTCGGATTTTGCATAATAAGCGTGATATTCGTAAAATTTTGGAAGCAGAGAATTTGTGACTTTAGACTTTAAGACTTGTACGTTAAATATCAAAGTGTTCCGCCTTAAGCTGGTAGCCAAAAGATCCAATCTAATTAACTCATATGATCCTGTGCAAAATCAAGCATTCTCTGTGTAGATTGTAATGCTTTTACTCGCACGTTCTCATCGACAAAAATCTCGTTTTTTCCTGTTTTCAAGACATCTAATAGGTTGTGCAATCCATTCATTGCCATCCAAGGGCAGTGGGCGCAGCTTATGCAGGTTGCGCCTTCGCCATGCGTGGGCGCGGCTATAAATTCTTTATCAGGGGCTGCTTGTTTCATTTTATAGAAAATGGCTTTATCAGTAGCGACGATAAACTGTTTATTCGGCATATTTTTAGCCGCATTGATAATTTGTGTGGTGGAGCCAACTGAATCCGCCATTGCAATAATATTCGCGGGTGACTCTGGGTGGACAAGCACGGCGGCATCAGGATGTTTTTCTACAAGTTTTCCTAATGAGTGGTTTTTAAACTCATCATGGACAATACAGCTGCCTTGCCAGCGTACCATTTCAACACCTGTGACTTTCTCAATATAATGCCCAAGGTGTTTATCAGGCGCCCATAGTACTTTTTTTCCTTGATCGCCTAACCATTTAACTAGATTAACCGCAATACCAGACGTAACGACATAATCCGCTCGCGCTTTCACGTCCGCACTCGTATTAGCATAAACAACGACGGTATGATCTGGATATTGGTCACAGAAAGGGGCGAAGTCTTCAATAGGGCAACTTAAATCTAACGAACATTCTGCCTCTAATGTTGGCATGAGCACCCGTTTTTCAGGTGTTAATATCTTTGCGGTTTCGCCCATAAAACGCACACCTGCCACAATTAATGTTTTAGCAGGATGTTCATTGCCAAACTTCGCCATATCGAGTGAATCTGAAATATAGCCGCCTGTTTCTTCAGCTAGGCGTTGCAAGTCCTCTTCAACATAATAATGCGCAACTAAAACAGCATCTTGTTCTTTTAGTAACTGTTTGATTTCTGCAATGACTTGCTGTTTCTTTTCGGCACTGTAATGCGGGTTTAAGGATTCAATTTGTGCCGTAACGGGAACCGCATATTCAGGAATAATAGGGGAGGTTATTGGTTGATTCATTTATTGCCTCTAGTTGCTTTATTTATGTCTATATTATCTTAATTCAGCAGTTTGAGGTAATGACTTTGTGGGGATTATTTTAGGGTTGCCAATATAAAATGAGCTATTTGACATTCTGTAGCCTGTGTTGAGAGATGAAACACAGGGAGAGCTAGAGGTGACTCCAACACAGGCTATAATTTTTTTGGTACTTATTTAACAGGAATCCATTGTCCACGAGTGTTACGACATGCGCGCCCTTGAACTTTCATTGGTTGCCCTGTATTTTTGTCCCTCACATTAATCACATAATCACGACATTGTGCGCGTTGTCCATTAACACGACCTTCATAGCGATTGATAGGGGTAAAGTCATATTCTGAGTCGGTATCATTATTATTCCAACTAACTTTTTGATAGTTTGGTGTATTATCCAATGCGCCTGATACTTTTCGTTGATCAGAAGAGTTCATCTTGCGACCCATTTGTCCTGCAATATAGCCGCCTACTGCTGCGCCTAAAATAGTCATCACTGTACGTCCATCACCATCACCAAACTGATGCCCAATGGCACCACCGACAACCGAGCCAACAATAGTATTAAGTTGTTCATTACTTATATTATTGCTACCGCCACCGCCACAGCCTGCTAAAACAAGTGTTGATGAGAGTGTTGCAATGATCAGTGATTTTGAAAAGAGTGACGTCATGATGTGTTTCCTCGTGTAATTTTTATAATAATGATCGGTCGTGCCGATTAGGAGGTAGACTTGAGTGAATGACATTAGTTCCAAGTTCCAAAGCTGTTATTGAATGTAAATATTGCTCGATAAGCAGCCGTGTATTAGTCTCGAATACAATTATTCCCTGCATTGCAAAGCAGCTCATAACTAATTGTTTCAGCATGCTGTGCAACACGGTCAACGCTTATATTTTCTCCCCAAAGTTCGACTAAATCACCTACCTTTGCAGAAATATTATCCAAATTGATCATAATCGTATCCATTGAAACCCGCCCGACTGTATGCGTTTCTATACCTTTTATGCTCACGGGTGAACCTGTTGCAGCATGACGTGGATAGCCATCGGCATAACCACAGGCAACCGCGCCAACAATCATATCGTCAGGGCAATGATAACTTGCGCCATAACCAATAGGATCGCCTTTTTTTAATTGATTAATGCCAATTAGTGGCGCATTTAATGTCATTGCTGCTTGGAGATTGTATTGAGTGCGATCATGTTGTTTAGACTCAAACGGTGATGATCCGTACAGCATAATACCAGGACGTATCCAGTCAGAATGACTTGCTTGCCAGCCTAATATACCTGCGGAGTTAGGGATGCAAGTCGGAGCTGTGATTGTATCGGTTGCATGAACAAAGCGATTAAGTTGCTGTGTTGTAGCAGGGCTATTAACATCATCTGCACAGGCTAAATGTGTCATTAGCCAAATATCGGCATCAATATTGCGATGCTTTTTGAGCTTATTATAAAGTGTGTTGACATCTTCTGGTGGAATACCTAAACGGTGCATTCCTGTATCAATCTTTAGTGCAATCCGTATTCGCTCTGAGTCAAACTGATCAAGATAAGCTAATTGTGCCTGATCATGAATAACCACGCGTAATTGGTATTCACTGGCTGCGTGTAAATCTTGCAAATTTTGATGCCCTTGTAACACCAAAATAGGATGCTGAGTTCCTGCACTACGCAACTCCACAGCTTCTGGCATACAAGCCACTGCATAGCCATCCGCATTATCTAAAATATTCGCAACGTCCAACATGCCATGGCCATAAGCATTGGCTTTAATAACGGCTAGCACCTTTGCATCAGGTGCTGCGTATCTGACCTGTTGCAAATTATGCTGCAAAGCGTGTGGATGAAGTGTAATGCGAGCAGAGCGCCTCATGCATCAAAATCCTGCGCATAAATATCGGGCGCATAATTATCAAAGCGGGTATATTTGCCCGTAAAAGTAAGCCTCACTGTACCGATAGGACCATTTCTTTGCTTGCCGATAATAACTTCCGCCATGCCCTTATCAGGTGATTCTTCGTTGTAAACTTCATCACGGTAGATAAAAATAATAATATCTGCATCCTGCTCAATAGCGCCTGATTCACGTAAATCAGACATAATAGGTCGCTTATTAGGGCGTTGTTCCAGACTACGGTTTAATTGAGAGAGGGCAATAACAGGGCAGTCCAATTCTTTTGCCAGACCTTTTAAAGAGCGTGAAATCTCTGATATTTCAGCCGCGCGGTTATCTGATTTGGAGCCTGTCTGCATCAACTGCAAGTAATCAATTACAATAAGACCAATCCCCCCATGTTCACGCGCTAAACGACGTGTTTTTGCTCGAATTTCAGTCGGGGATAATGCAGGTGTATCATCAATAAAAAGCTTGGTTTGGGCAAAGGCTTTCACCGCCATGCCTACCCGTGGCCAATCCTCTTCACGAATTTTTCCTGTCCGAATATCGGTTAGCGGTACACGACCATTAGAGGCAAAGAGACGCAGCACCAATTGCTCCGCAGGCATTTCCATACTGAAAATAGCCACCGCTTTTTTTTCTTTCGCTAAGGCAACGTGTTCAGCAATATTCATTGAGAACGTTGTTTTACCCATGGCTGGTCGCCCCGCTACAATGACTAAATCACCGCCATGAAAGCCTGATGTTTTTTCATCTAGATCAGTATAGCCCGTCGCTTCACCCGTAATGGTCTCATCGGATTTACTCAGCTCTTCGATTCTAGCCAATGATGATTTTAAGAGGTCTTTAATAGAGTGAAAGGCTTGTTGACGACTACCCTGCTCAGCAATATGAAACACCTGCTGCTCTGCCTCATCCAGTAACTCCTTGCTCGGGCGATCTCCCGAATTAAAAGCAGAATCAGCAATATTACTGCCAACACTAATAAGCTGACGCAATACTGACTTTTCGCGCACGATATCCGCATAAGCACGAATATTCGCAGCACTTGGCGTATCTTTTGCTAAGGTGCCTAAATACGCAAGTCCTCCTGCATCTTGAAGTTCCCCGCGTTGCTTTAGCCACTCTGATAACGTAATCACATCCAGCGGTTTATTTGTTTCCGCTAAATCGGCAATAGAACGAAAAATTAGACGGTGGTCATGGCGATAAAAATCTTCCTCAATCACACGATCTGCAATCTGATCCCATGCGCTATTTTCCAACATTAA
>JAGLBQ010000151.1 GCA_023146675.1 Cocleimonas sp.
CAAAAGACAAAAGAAGCATTTAGCACTTAGGAATATGCACGGAATAATTTTCTGATCTTGTAAATCCTTCAATAACAAAATATTGAAACCATATATAACAAAGCTTACTTATAATTATAATACAACCAAATATCCTATAAGCTCCCCATACTTACTAATAAGTACTACTATATTAATTGCACTTTATATCTAGGAGATCTGACCAAGAGCAGATACTAGGTTGCCGCTAATAACGTGAGGAGAAATAAGATTATGGACATAGGAACACTATTACTATTGATTTTCTGGGGCACACTGGTTGGCTTGGTGTTCTCACTGGTTGGTGCGGCAGGTGGCATATTAGCTTCTTTTGGTTTAATCACCCTGATTGGCGTCACTGATGCCAATAGTATTAAGCCAATGGCACAAATATTATCTCTAGCCACCGCACTGGTGTTTATTCCGGGCTATATTCGTCGTCGTGCAGCTGTTATGCCATTGGCTTTAATATTAAGTTTTGGGGGAATAATGGGAGCCATGGTTGGCAGCACTTTATCTAGTCGTTATTTATCTGATATGTCAACATTTAAGCCTTTATTTGGTGTGTTAACATTAATCATTGGCGTGCAGATTATCTGGGAAATTTACAAACAGAATAATGACAATGGTGAATCAATATCTGCTTGTCATAAAGGAATTCATAACGCCAAAATAAAAGGCACCGTAATTCAATTCTCATATGCTGATAAAGACTTTAGCGTTAGTCTTTGGACACCATGGTTGGCAGGCTTTTTGATCGCGGTTGTTGCCTCTGCTTTTGGTGTTGGTGGTGGCTTTTTACTTGTTCCTTTTATGGTTTCATTTTTAAAAATGCCCATGTTTATTATCCCTGCAACTGCTGCTTTAGTTATCTTTATCAGCGGCACAATATCTGTTGCTAATTATCTGAAAATGGGCGCTGTCATTGATTGGAAAATATTATCTTTTCTTATTGTAGGCGGAGTTATTGGGGCAATTATCGGACCAAAAATAAACCGTATGATGCAGGATAAATGGTTGAAAATATTTCTGGCGACGGTATTGAGTTTAATTGGTTTGAAGTATACTTTTGGTTTTTAAATTTTGGCTACCTGTTTAAAACGAGACAATCAAAATATAACCCTCGCAAAGGGGCAAAGCATGCAAGGGAGTTTTCTTTATTTGGGCATATGAATTACCAAGCTGCCCCGCCGTCTTACATCGTCCGTCTCAACTGTACTGCAATACGGTTTCGCAGTTTGTGTGGCACATATTGGTTCATCATTAAGGCAAATGGCTTCCATTCATTACCTTTCACTAAGTACCCTGCTAATGTACTCACCCCTTTTAATGTACCTGACTTCGCATAAACGCCTGTTTCTTTCTTAGGAAGAAGGTGCTTCCAACGTTTAAAATCATGAAGAAGATCAACTAACTGCGTTGGTTTAAGACGATTTTTTCGTGATAAACCTGCACCTTCTTGTAGATTGAAACTTTTCCAATGGAAGTGTGCTTGGAGAGTTCTGTTCATATAACGCTTGACCAGTTTTGCATTTGCGGGTTGCTTATAGGCATCCGCGGCTAGTGTTAATGCTAATTGATTTGCGATAAAATTGGTTGAGTACTTCAACATTGGACGAATCACTTCTGCTAACGTACGGCTATTATAATGTTGATAGATTGGCTGACTTTTCGGGACTTTTTCTCCTACGATATGGTTATTAACCTGAATGCCTTCTTTGCGTAAAAATGCTATTAATAACTCACCAAAATAACGCTCTGCCTTATGTGGGTCTCTGCCTGTATTGACACGTAATGTACCGCGTTTAAAGCGTTTTTTCATACTTCTTGCAAACGGTGTTAACGGGGTTTGCTTTTCTGCTGAAATAACTTTTCCTTTACGTTTTTTAATATTGACTGTATTAAAGTTTGCCGCTAATGCAGAAGGAACGGCATCATAAGGGTTATTGCTTTTTCCTGTACCAGGAAGTACCAAGCCATCTTCAAATAATGAATTATCCAAAGCAATACGATCTATCTGCTGGATACCACGTTCCGCTAATTGACTCGCAATGACGGCTAATTCTTCAGACACTAGATACGGGTCGCCACTTCCTTTGACTGACAAGGTGTTATCATGATGATCAAAAAAGAAGTCGGTACG
>JAGLBQ010000152.1 GCA_023146675.1 Cocleimonas sp.
GTTCACTGCCGCACAGGCAGCTTATATATTTATTGGTTTGATAGCACCGACAACTTGTCGGTGCTATTCACAGTCACACAAGTCGGTGACTGTGTAAATTTACGACCCTTTAAAAATTAGCTGGTAACATACTATCCAATCCAACCTAATATTATTGCGCAACTGTCAATAAGCCATAACCATATAAATGACTTTTAGCTTGTTGATCTAAAGCAATCGCTTGTCGGTGTAATAAATGACGCACAATGCTCTGACCTTTGCTTTTTTTACTGGCTAATAATGCTGAAATATGTGCTGATGCGAAGGATGTTCCTGACATTAAGACGTAATTTCCATTTGCTTTCGCTGAGATAATATTCACACCTGGTGCTGAAAACTCAATTTCTTGGCCACGGTTAGCATGGCTATAGAGACGTTTGCGAGCATCTATTGCGGTGACTGCGATCACGTCTTGCAAGGCGGCGGGGTAGTAGGTTGCTTTTTTTGAATTACCTGCGGATGCAACCATGCTGATATTTCTCTGCGCCACTCCTTTTACTAATCGCTCCAATAATGGGTCACGTTCTGATGAGCCGAAGCTAAGGTTTAATATATCAAGGTGTGCGCTAAGGGCTTTATCAAAGGCACGAGCAAGAATAAAGCTAGTGCTATTGCCAGATTTTTTACTTTTCTTTGAGGCGTAAAAGGCAGCAAAGCTTGTTAATTTAGCGGCAGGTGCAATACCTTTTATGCCTGATTGTCCCACCATTAAACTGGCGATTGCGGTACCGTGTAATTTACCGCTAGCTTTCTGCTCTAGTAATAAATGTTGCGTGATTTTTGCGCTACTTAAACTTGAGTGACTTGTATCCACCAAGGTATCAATCATCCCAATATGAATACCTTGACCTGCTTGTTTATCTTGTGGATTGACCTGCATTAAGGGCAGGCTGTATTGTGGAGCATCGGAGGCGAGTAGGCTGTATTGATAATTGGCTTGGATATTGAAAGTAGGGTGTTTTTGTTGTAGCTCATTTAAAACAGCTTGGCTTGAACGTTGAGGATTCGTTGCAAGTAACAGTAGATTAAATGGGTAATTTATTAGTGTCTGTGATTTTATAACATTTATATCAGGATGCTGTGTTAATGATTGTTGACTTTGTCCTGTAGGGATAATTGCAACTAACTGATTTTTTATCGTTTTCTCCTCTGCATCATCATTAGCAGTATAGGCTTCATGGCTGGGTTTCTTATTTTTATTGTATTCATACAATGCAATCGCTCCGCCGATAACTAAAGCGGCGACCAAAGGTTTATAGTCTGTTGTGGTCTCGGTTCGTGAAGGCCCAGCAGCAGTATCAATGGTGCGTGTTGTTGTACATGCACTAAGAAAAAGTAGAATGATAAGGGTTGTCACCGTGTGTAATTTCATCGTTATTCTTCCTGTTCTGAAATAAATTGAATGAATTGATCTTGCTCGCTTAACGCCTCTATCAGCTTGCTTGTATCGATTCCTTTTTCAGCTTTTATTAAATACAAACCTGCCAAGTCGGGTCCTTGAATGATTGAAAGCTGATGTGTTAGCAACAATGTTTGTATTGCCTGCATACTTGCTTCTGCTTGAAACGAAACCATGAAAATAACGCCTGTTTGTTTGCTGGCTGTTTCATCTTCTCCTGATAGTGTTTGATACGTCACATGACTAGAAGGCTGAGTGATCCAAAGGCTGTTTTGGAGCACTAATAATGCAACTGCCATGATTGCACTCGCCTTCCACAGTCCACTATTGTGAGGGCTTAACCAGCTCTTAATCTGTGTTAATAAGCCTTGTTTTGTAGTAGAGGGGCTTGGTGTTTTTTCTTCAGGCTGTTTGATTTTTTGCATTAAATTATCAAAGCGTTGTGGGTTATTTTCATACGCTTGAGTGTCTATCGAAGCCATGTGTTGATCAAAAAAATTTATTTCTACCTTTATTTGTTCGAGCTCTTGCTGGAGTTCTGGGTAATCTTTTAACGTTTGGGCTATCCATTGAGTTTGGGATTCACCCAAGGTGTTTTTTGCATACCAAGGCAATAAAAGACGTACTTCTTGTATTGTATCGGTTTGATTAGTCTTCACGAGTCTGCTCCTGAATACATTGCTGTAGCTTCTCTCTGGCTCTAAAAGTACGTGTTTTCACGGTGTTTTCAGGGCATTGTAAAATATTGGCAACATCCTTTAAGGAAAATCCTTGTAGGTAAATTAATGTTAAGACTTCTTTAAGTGATGCATTAAGCGCGCTGATGCAATAGTTTAGAAAATCTTGTTGCTCCTGTTGTTCCTTGAGTTTATCCAGCTCACTTGTTTCATCGACAATCTCATCAATTTGTTCTTCATAGCAAGTTTGAGATTCTCGCTTTTTACGCAAAAAATCGATGACTTTATAGCGTGCAATGGAGTGAATCCACGTAGTGACTTTGGCTTTTGGCTGGTAATTTTCTGCTTTATTCCATACCTCAAACATCACTAAATCTGCAATGTCAGCGGCATGTTCCAGATCACCATTGAGTTGTAATGCACAAAATTTAAGTATTTTAGGCTGATAGTGTTGATAAAGCGTTTTAAATGCGGCTTCATCTTTGTTCATCACGCGCTTTAAGAGGTTGTAATCTTGATGTTGGGAAGAGGCTGAAAGCATAGTAAGTTGTGTACTGGGATTGGTGGATAGTTTTTCCAGTATAGAACTCATTATATGCTTAAGAAGTGTTTTATTGATAAGTGGTTTTATAAAGCCAAGTAGCGTCTTTAAAAGAGCATTTAGATGGTGTTAGAAAGAGAGTAATTTAAACTACTCTCTTTTTTTGTACAATTACTGAGTCCAACAATTACCATTTGGCTTGTCATTAATATTAACCCAAAAACGTTTTGATCTACCTGTATTACCATACGCTTTGAAATTCCATCCCCAGCCATCATGAAACTCAGCGACTTTCCAGCCTGAACCAAATTGACTTTTACAATATTGATTCGCTTGCGCTAGCGTAGGTCTTTGTCCCGCAGGTGCTAAACTATTGGGTGAGATTTTAGGTGTCGTAGCAATCACGTTTTTAGACCATTTGTGGTATTTATTTGGAATAATAAGTGAGGCAGGTTTTGGCAAGCCCAGAGCCCTTTTACACAATATAGGCAACTTTACATGACACATTCTATCGCCCTGCGTAGGGTTACATTTTTGATTGCCATTTCCACAGCCTACATCCACAACACCTGAAATTTGATCAATTGAATTTTTCTTCCACGTCATGCCTTTTCGTTTAGGTTTTGAATTAGCACAATGATAGGTTAATCGAGCCGACATAACGGAGGTATCATCTTGAACTAAAAAGCTAAAGCGACCGTTTGATATTTTTGCTAATTCAGCGGCATTAAAGTTATGGCTGATGACTCGGCTAGCGGCATTATTCGTCCAAATAGGATGCTCAGAAAAATAGACTTGCTGGTTGCTAATCATATGAAATGCATCATTACGATCTTGAGCACCTAAACGTTTTAACTTAATGCTGAAATGAGCTTTTTTTACTTTACAGCGCTTAATCTTAAAGGTTTCTAAAAACATTCTGTTTTGATTAGTGTCATTATAACCACTGGCACGAAAAGGATAATTGAGTTGATTCGCTGCAAAATCAGATAAAACAGGTGAGGCAGCACCAGAGCCTTTAGAAACCTGAGCAGCTTGAACTGAACCTGCAAATAAAGACGTTGCAAGGGCGATAAGTCCGAGGGTGTAAATTGATTTGTTCATGATAATACTCCGTTTATAGTGTTGTTTTAATGAAGTGGCGTAATGCCGTTTTGCTTCATATACAAACTTAATCGGTGCTATTTCAAAAAGGTTCTGAAAAAATAGTAAATAAATTTAAAAAGAATGAAAGCTGATGTTGCATTTGTGACAGGTAGCTTATTTTTCTGATTAGGGAGATAGATCAGAAAGAGTAGGTGTACACGGGTAATCTCAGAATATTTTTGAGTCCTTTCGTACGACTAACTTTACACTAGCGATAAAAATGAGTGATAGGGGGGGGGCAGTAAATAATATACAGTCATGCCTGTTATGTGGTTGATAATTGATCTAATAATAAGAATTAACAGACTAAATGTGCTCATAAAATCTTCTGAACTATGCGATAATTATATTTGTGAATTAACAACTAAATCTTGCTAGTAGATACTGATGGGGTTTAGATAATAAAAAAAAGAGAGAGATCTATGAAAACAAATCTTCGTAAAGCAGTTATTCCCGTTGCTGGTTTTGGCACTCGTATGTTACCCGCCACAAAAGCTATTCCTAAAGAAATGCTCCCTGTGGTTGATAAACCAATGATTCAGTATATTGTTGATGAATGTGTCGCAGCAGGCATTAAAGAAATTGTACTGGTAACACATTCCAGTAAAAGTGCCATAGAGAATCATTTTGATGTGAATTTTGAGCTGGCAGAAAGCTTGATTAGGGGTAATAAAGATGCACTACTAGAAGAGTTGCGTAAAATTTCACCTGATGTAACGTTTATCCATGTACGTCAAGGTGAAGCAAAAGGGTTAGGGCATGCAATTTTGTGTGCATTGCCAGCCGTTGGGGATGATCCTTTTGTGGTGATGTTGCCTGATGTGCTCATTGATGGTTATAGCTGTGATTTAAAAACAGAAAATTTATCTGAAATGATGCGCTTATTTGATGAGACAGGTACTAGCCAGATTATGGTAGAGCCTGTGCCAATGGAGCAAGTGAGTAGCTATGGGGTTGCAGATGTCAATGGTGCTAGCCTTGATGCAGGTATGTCGGCGAAAATGACACAAGTTGTTGAAAAACCAGCGCAAGAAGATGCTCCGTCTAATCTAGCGGTGGTGGGACGTTATGTTTTATCCAGTAAAATTTGGGACTTGTTAAAAGAAACTAAACGCGGTGCAGGAGGCGAAATACAGCTTACGGATGCCATTGCAGCGTTAATGGAGCAAGAAGTAGTAAATGCATTTCATATGTCAGGCAGTAGTCATGACTGTGGTTCAAAATTAGGCTATATGATGGCAAATGTTGAATATGCAACACAACATGCTGAATTAGGTGATGATTTTAAAGCCGCATTACGTCAATTTGTGGAGACGATGGATTAATATCTTTAGATGCCATGATTATTTTTTGAATGGCTATTTTTGTAAGCCTTTATTAGATTATTTTCACACCGACTTCCTCTATAATTTATCACCTCTAATAAAATGAGGTGAGGCTATGAATTTAGGAGAGTATCGCAGGGAATATATCAAAGGCGGTCTCAGACGTAAGGATTTAAGTGATAGTCCTTTTGAGCAATTTGAAAAATGGTTTTTGCAAGCGGATAAGGCGGAGGTAAAGGATGCTAGTGCAATGAGTTTGGCAACTGTTTCTGCTGAGGGTAAACCATCACTACGAACGGTTTTATTGAAAACCTTTGATGAAAAGGGTTTTGTTTTCTATACCAATTACCATAGCGAAAAATCGCAGCAAATTGGAGAAAATGCCAATGTAGCGTTGCTTTTTCCATGGACAGGGCTAGAACGTCAGATTGAAATCACGGGCAGAGCAGAAAAAGTA
>JAGLBQ010000153.1 GCA_023146675.1 Cocleimonas sp.
TGGCAAGGGGGAGCAGGGCGTATTCATGATCGATTTGAGTATCGGTGTGCTGCTGATGGCTGGAAGATATTTCGCTTGCAGCCATGAGATGTTAAAAGGGAGTACTATCAAAAATGATAGTTTCTCCGTTTTGATGTGTTAGTCATGCTAATCATAGGCTCTATTGACCGATGACTGGATTAATGACTTTTTTATATCTCCAGCTCAGGCAAATGAGTATTAGTCTCAGGCAAAGACGCAGAGGGTTGTTTGCCCTGTTGGCTATTTTTTGATGATTTGGCTTCAAAATTCAAACGCCATTCAAGGTTATTTCTGGATGTTGCATTCTCTGCGGCTTCTTCTTTCGATATACGTCCATCTTTATAGAGAGCAACGAGTGATTGGTCAAAGGAGTGCATGCCATCACCGCCCCCTTTTTCTAGCAAGTCTTTTAGCTGTTGTGTTTCGCCATTGCGGATTACTTCGCTGATAAAGGGTGTGTTGATCAATACTTCTGTTGCTAGTGCGAGTTGACCGCGGGTGCCTTTGATTAAACGTTGCGCGATAATACCGCGTAAGTTTAGCGATAGATCCATCAATACGCGTTGTTTATGCTCTTTAGGAAATAGATACAGTAAGCGATCAAGTGCTTGTGTGGTGCTGGTAGCGTGTAGTGTGGTGATTACTAAATGCCCTGTGTCAGCAAAGCCCATGGCCGCCTCGACTGTTGGTGTATCACGAATTTCGCCAACCATAATAACATCAGGTGCTTCACGCATCGCTTCACGCATGGCGCTGGCGTAGGAAAGGGTATCAAAGCCAACTTCACGTTGCCCTATAATGGATTTATCATGTTTAAACATGAATTCAATCGGGTCTTCTATGGTTAGCATATGCCCCGCATGGCGTTCATTGCGATATTGAATCAATGATGCCATAGAGGTTGATTTACCTGCGCCTGTGGAGCCAACAAAGAGTAATAATCCTTCTTTTTTCATGACCAGTTCTTTTAATATATCGGGTAAGCCCAAGTCTTCTGGTTTTTTAATTTGCGAGCGTACATAACGTACGACTAATGAGACTTCACCACGCTGATGATAGGCATTGACGCGAAAACGACCCACCTCAGGAATCGTTAGCCCTTTGTTCATTTCCTTGGTTTCACGGAAGGTAATCCATTCTTTCTCTGTCATTAAGTCTTTTGCCAGCGCCGCGATAATTCCAGGTCCCATTCTATTATTGGTAATCTGTTTTAAATCACCTTGAACCTTGATAGCTGCTTTTGCGCCAGTGGTTAAATAGAGGTCAGATGCATTATATTTAACCATTGCGTTTAGATAACTTTTAATTTTCATTACTTAGCCTTCCTGATCATCCATTGCTTCAATTGACATTTTTTCAGTGCCTTTGAAGAAGTTATTTTTATCAGCAAAACGACTATTCAGTTTAAGCTGTAAGCGAAGTTCATTCATTGAATCAGCATGTCGCATGCCTTCTTTCGTATCAATAATGCCAGCATCTATTAAGCGGAACAGAGATTGATCAAAGGTACACATACCTTGCTCGTTTGATTTTGCCATTAACTCTTTTATAGCATGGATTTCACCTTTGAGAATCAGGTCAGCCATCATCGGTGTATTGAGTAAAATTTCAATAGCAGGCACCCGCCCATCAGTTTTCTTTCTACGCACGAGACGTTGTGATACCACTGCTTTAAGGTTTAAGGAGAGATCCATTAAGAGCTGTTCACGGCGTTCTTCAGGGAAGAAGTTGATAATGCGATCCATCGCCTGATTCGCACTATTCGCGTGTAAGGTCGTGAGACAAAGATGTCCTGTTTCAGCATAGGCAACCGCATATTCCATGGTTTCACGATCACGCACCTCACCCAGAAGAATGACGTCAGGGGCTTGTCGTAGTGTATTTTTTAAGGCGATGGCATAATTTTCGGTATCCAGTCCCACTTCACGTTGGGTAATTAGGCATTTTTTATGTTCATGGGTGAATTCAATCGGGTCTTCGACGGTGATAATGTGACCATATGAATTTTCATTACGATAATCAATCATGGATGCCAGCGTGGTAGATTTTCCCGAAGAAGTTGCCCCAACCATAATCACTAAACCACGATGCGTCATCGCAATATTTTCGAGAATGGGAGGAAGGTTGAGATCTTTTATGCGTGGAATATCTTGTGGAATATGGCGTAGTACCATGCCAGGGCAACCACGCTGGGTAAAGGCATTCACACGAAAACGAGCTTTGCCAGGAAGGCTGATAGAGAAATTACACTCCATATTTGCTTCAAACTCGCGCACTTGAAGATCGTTCATAATGGAACGTACTAGAAAGCGGGACTGCCCATCACTTAGAGGCTGATTTGATAACGGTCTCACCTCTCCGCTGGCTTTAATAGAAGGTGGTGCCTCTGCGGTAATAAATAGATCAGATCCTCCCTTTTTTAGCAAGCCATGCAATAGGGAATGAACGTAGCTGACAGCGCTATCT
The DNA here is from genome assembly GCA_023146675.1 of Cocleimonas sp. Taxonomy (GTDB): domain Bacteria; phylum Pseudomonadota; class Gammaproteobacteria; order Thiotrichales; family Thiotrichaceae; genus JAGLBW01. The sequence continues at coordinate 2,488 of JAGLBQ010000153.1, forward strand.
TTATCCATAATTATTCTTCTTGTTGTTATCTAGTTTAGAGTGTGATTCAAAGTGCAGGGATAGAGTGACTTTTTGAATATGCTTAAAATATGCTTACTTCCCCTTACGTTAAAGCATACTCATTTAGTGACAAGGTTGGAGATTCGTAACCAGACGCAAATGATAGTTATGCTCTTCAATCAAGGCTGATACGATTGTGAGAGCAATGTAGATAGCTTACAATGAAGCAGGATTAGCTGCCTTCTTTAACGCCACTTCACGTGAAACCAAACCTTGTGCTATTAATTTTTGCAGGCTTTGATCCATTGTCTGCATCCCATCTCCCGCGCTGGTTTGTAGTGTAGATCGCATTTGTGCCAGTTTATTTTCTTTGATCATGTTGCGAATGGCATCAGTACCAAGCATGATTTCATGTGCGGCAACCCGTCCTCCCCCTACTTTTTTCATCAGTGTTTGTGCGATGATTGCTTCAAGTGATGAGGAGATCATTGAGCGCACCATATCTTTTTCTGCCGCAGGGAAGACATCAACAATACGGTCAATTGTCTTCGGTGCGCTGGTGGTGTGTAGAGTGCCAAAGACTAAATGCCCTGTTTCAGCCGCACTCAATGCAAGGCGAATGGTTTCTAGGTCACGCATTTCACCCACTAGAATGGTGTCAGGGTCTTCACGTAAGGCGGAGCGCAAAGCCTCATCAAATCCTTGTGTATCACGGTGTACTTCACGTTGGTTAATGAGACATTTTTTACTTTCATGCACAAATTCAATCGGGTCTTCAATCGTTAAAATATGCCCGTATTCATTTTTATTTTTATAATCAACCATTGCTGCAAGAGTGGTGGATTTACCCGAACCTGTTGGGCCCGTTACTAAGACCAATCCACGTGGTTTATCAGCTATTTTTTTGAAAATAGAGGGTGCGTTTAAGTCTTCGAGCGATAAAATATCACTGGGAATCGTACGAAATACTGCTGCTGCTCCTCGGTTTTGATTAAAGGCATTCACACGAAAACGGGCAACGCCAGGAATCTCAAATGAAAAGTCAGTTTCCCATTTTTCCTCATACGCTTTACGTTGCTTATCATTCATAATGTCATACACCATACTGTGCACTTCTTTATGCGCTAAAACAGGCAGATTTACCCGACGCATATCACCATCTACGCGTATAATAGGCGACTGACCCGCAGAAAGATGTAAATCGGAAGCTTTGTTTTTTACCGAGAAGGCAAGTAGTTGGGTAATATCCATAGTGAGGTTTCTTATTTTATTATTGTTATTGAATCAGGGTATCATACATGAAAGACCTATGTGCTAAGCTCCAGATAGTCGGTGCTGATATTTTAAGCATGTCTAATGACGAGCAGCGCAAACAAAAAAGCGTGCAATTATTGGCAGTTAGTAAGCGTCATCCTGCATCTTCAATACGCGAAGCATTTGCTTGCGGACAAACTACATTTGGTGAAAACTATGCGCAAGAAATGTTGGAAAAAGCAGAGCAGTTAAGTGATTTGGCGATTGAATGGCATTTTATTGGACCGTTACAATCAAATAAAACGCGCCCTATTGCAGCGGTTGCTGATTGGGTTCATGCGGTAGATAGATTGAAAATAGCACGACGATTAAGTGATCAGCGTCCCGAGGGTTTGCCGCCACTATCACTTTGTTTGCAAGTCAATATCAGTGAAGAAGAGAGTAAGTCGGGCGTATTACCGCATGAAGTATCCGCATTAGCGAAAGAGGTTGCGTTGTTACCTAATATTAAGCTTCGTGGTTTGATGGCGATTCCAAAAGCAGAAACAGATTT
>JAGLBQ010000154.1 GCA_023146675.1 Cocleimonas sp.
AATTCTGACCACTGTTTTTTGCAGTGGTAGCATTATCATAGCCGTGTGGTTGTTTACCTGTCAAGTATACTAAATGATTAAGTGTGTTTTTCAGCGGGGCGGTATTTGATGGAGTAGGGATAATTAAGCTCACAAGACACCTCCTTTCATCTTAATTATGGTGCGCTCAAGTTCTGCTATCTTTGTAGCATCCTCATGCCTAGCACGTTCACGTTCAGATATTATTTTTTGTTGCTGATCTTTTTGTTGACCAACCTGATGATAATATTCACCCTGCACAACGTCTAAAACTCTTAATTGTCGAATCAGACCATCCGCAAAGCCAACCAGCCCAAAACCTGCTATATCCTCATTACCTGATATTTTATTGCCAAGGTCTTGTAATAATTCGACTTGCCCCATGACGCTATTTAAAACAAGGGCGCGAGAATCATTTAAGGCAATATCAACACCATCAGAACTGCGATGATGTGGCTCTACTGCCTTAAATATCTTTTGGTAAAAGTCGGGGGAATACTCACCAGATTGGCGGGTATTGGGTGCTTTGGGTGGCAAAATGCCATCATTTTGGCTATTATTATTCATACCGTTTTATCCTTAATACGTGAAAATGGTAAATGTTGACTATCTCTAAATTTTGTCGTTTTCGGTAAGCAACAGCTAAAATTAACTAATTGCTTTGGTTTTTTAGCAACTCGCTTAAACAGGTGTTTCAGCACCTATCAAGCATCCAAGGGGTTATGTGTTTCAGCACATAGCCCTTTTTTTTTGCTTTGGCTTTTCTAAATTGGTTTTTCTAACCCGTCCTTTTCTTCTGTGGCTTTTTTTGCTGTTTCAATTAACACAGCTAACTCCGCATTCATTGACCGCCTATTTTCTTTAGCCGTCTTACTTACCCAGTCGCGCAAATTCTCAGAAATACGCAAGGTATAATTAACTATTCTTCTTTCACTCATTATTTACGCCTCCAATATAAAGTCTAATTGACTCCATTTAAAATACCCGTATAAATTATCAGTGTCAATATGAATTCATGATGAAGTCGAAAGAGGCGCTAAAAATACCATTGGTATGATTTATATAGATTCATATGACTTCAATCTGATACCATGCGAACTATGACTATTCACAAAACCGCATTGCGCCTACCTAAAGACCTACATCAGCAAATTATTGATGCCTCAAAAACATCAGGTATCAGCATGAATGCTGAGATAGTCACGCGCCTAAAAAGATCATTTGAACGAGATACTAGTGAAGATGAAAAAAAGCGATTTGAAAAAGTTGTTATTGAAGTACTCGATAAAATGGAAAAAGAAGGGACTATTTCTTATAAAAAATAGCCCTTTGACAGCTTGATTATTTTTGTTTTTTCTTTCTCTCCTCTGCCTGTTTTCTTATAATTTCTTCCATTTCTTCTGGTGTTAGCCCATTTGTAAATTCATTCATTTTGTTGCCCTTTCTTTATTGCCCCAATAACTGCTCTACCCGCCTCACAGAAGGGATATAAACAGATTTACATTTTATTTGATCATTGCCAGCCAGCGATAAAAACAGCGTCTTAGTCGTGTCCATCCCCAGCCGATCTAATTTTATAAAGTGCATAGCCGAATGGCTGTATTGACAGTACGAAATGGTGTGTTTTTTTAATAGTGAATTCGCGCTAAATTCACTAAATTCACTTTCTTTTAGCATGTTTATCAAAGGCTTTGCTGATAGCTTTATAAACCCCAGTTCTTGAGCAAGAGAACTCAGATGCTATTATTTTAAATATTTTATCTTTTCCTCTGCGCTCAAAGCTGTGAGTTTCACTACAATTATCCCAGTTATCCCATAACCAAATCGCCCTATCCAACCATTCAGCGTGTCTATTTTTAGCCGTTTTTTTACGTGATTTTATCTTCCTGATTTTTGGTAGGTTTTCCAGTTGAGGGATGATTATTCTATTTTCATGCTTTGCAATATATTCACGCCATAACGACACCAGCAATGGCGCATCAGGCGTTACTTTTCCAGCTAATGCAAAGTTTTCTAAGTGGTCAATATGGACTTTTGTTTTAAGCTTTGTTCTATAAGGAAAGTGAGCAAGAAAGGCGGGGTGTTTTAATCTTTGTGGATATGTGAATACCTCCATCCCCCATTTCTCGATAGCAGAAAAAATACCTAATGCAAATTCTCTCCGATCACCATCAAGAAAAGGTGGTGGTAACAACATCATGCAAATTTTCCAGATAGACATTATTGGAGTAGCTTTATGTCGCAAGCTTTCAGCTTTGTCAGTTAAATATTTTTCCCTGTATTTTCGGGTTGTTTTTTCTAAATAATAACTAGCTGAATAAGGCTCAGGTGCTTTTACTAAAGTACTGTGTTGGTACAAATCCTTAGCTATACCATCTTGTATATTAACAAGCTCTAAAGTTGTATTTTTTAGCTTTTCACTGGCTTTCATAAAAGAAAGAGAAGACAAGCTTTCTAATGGTTTTATTCTATCTGTATAGTATTTTTTAGCAGTTAAAGGCTGACATGCATCAAGAAATTTATCTCTATCATCATGGATAATTTTAGCGAGATAGCCACTCGCAGTATCAGCATATTTATGCGGGTTTATAAGCTTATCCAGCTCTAAAGATGCCGAGCCTTCTTTTAAGAAAAATGTTTTTTTATCATCTTCACCATACTTTTTTCCTAAAAACTTACTAATATCATCTGTTTTCTTTTTGCCATTATCTTTGTTTTTGCTCATACTTAACTTTCCGTGTCGTATCATTCATGGAAACTTTAAAGGGAAGTTATCGGCTTCCCTTTTTTAATTCTATCTATCTATTTCCTGACTACCAGCTTAAGTTAGTAGCCTACTTCCTATCCTATCAAAGTAAATAAAAAGCCATTCAGCATCTAACCTAAGCGCAGATTATTTGCGAATATTAGCAAGGTCAGAAATAATTGTAATTTTGTAGTACCGTTTTTCTATAGAGTTTCGAGAACACCCGCATTCATCCCAGAACCCACGGCTTTATTAGGTTTATGATTTTACCTAGGTCTGGACTACTAGAGTTTTACCGACCTTATTGATAAATAAAAATTATAAGAGTAATAATAATTCTAAATAATGATTTGGAAAGCCCCGTTGTTATTGGTTTTATTATTCTGGGTAGATCAGCAATATTAGCGTTTAACCGACCTCCTTTAGTAGGCTTTTGTTTTCTATATCTTGTTTTATTTGAAAGTTATGAGACTTCATAAAGATGGCGGTAAACATAGGGTATAGAGGTTTGCTAACGTCGTAGAATAGGAGTTAGACGACGTTAATTTTCAATCAATTATTATTAAATAAATAATATTGATCAATTAAATTTATAATAATTGTTTTCTATATGTCGTTTTCTTTGGTAGTTATGAGAACTTGTAACAATGGCGATAAATGGAGGGTATTGCATTTTCTTTACTTCGCACTATAGGAGTTAGGCGAAGTTAATTTTAAGAAAATAGCAATCTAGGATAAGTTGCCATTACCTCTAAACGGCACACTAAAAAACCAAAACTACATTTTCATGTAGACGTGCAAGTACCCTGATTACCCCACACAAAAAAGCATTTCGCTTGCCGAACCCCCACCCCCCTAAGCCGTGTAAATATTTCACGTATTATTTACACAACGTGAAGTATTTACCTTTTAAAGAATCCTTTCAGGCGATCCAATACACCGACATCATTAACCCCTTGCAAGCTATCCAGATAATCCGCCCACCATTGCATCATGCGTATTCTCTCAGGCAAATATTCCGCATGATTATAAGCGCGCCTTGAGGCGTTACCCTCAACGTGTGATAACTGTTTTTCTATCATATCTTCACTGAAGAGTCCCGATTCATTAAAGGCGGTACTGGCAACACTACGGAAACCGTGAATGGTTGCCTTGTCTTTATAGCCCATTCGGTAAAGTGCATGAATCATGGTCTTACTTGAAATTGCCTTACCTTGTTTTCTGCCTTTAAATAGATAACCACCCGTGGGATAACTAGGCATGGCTTGCAGTAGCGCAATAGCTTGTTTGCTTAAAGGGACAATATGCACCCGTGCCATTTTGGTACGATCGGCGGATAATTTCCAGATGGCTTTCTCAAGGTCGATTTCACCCCACGTTGCACGCCTTAGTTCATCAGTACGAACAAAGGTTAATAGCATCAATAAAATGGCGTTGCGGGTGCTTGCCATACCTTCATAATTTTTTACTTTTTGGATAAAGTCGGGGAGTTGTTCAGGCTTGAGTGCTTTTCGATGTTGCACTTTTTTGGTTTTAATCACACCCACCAGTTCAGAGGCGGGATTATGTTTAGCTCTGCCAGTCTGGATACCATAGCGAAACACAGCGCGTATCCGTTGCAATACTTTCTCTGCCACACGTAAAGCCCCGCGTTTTTCTATGCGACGAATCACGGTTAATAATTCAGGTGGACGGATTGCGCTAATGTTGCGCTTGCCAATATAAGGGAATACATCTTGCTTTAATGAGTTGATCACCACTTGAGCATGGCGATATTTCCAGCCGCCTTTCTCATTATCAAACCATTCGCGCGCCACAATCTCGAAGCCCTGATTTTTCTTAAACTGACTTGGGTCAACACCTTGTTTTAGTAACTGTTTGGCTTCATCCATTTTTTGCCGTGCATCTTCCAAAGACACACGCGGATAAGTCCCCATAGCATAGGTTTTTTCTAGCCCCTCATATCGGTATTTTAATCGCCAATATTTCGCACCTGATGGCTGATGATATAAATACATTCCCCGACCATCGAAATGTTTTTTAGGATTATCTACGCTCCCCAGCGTGCTGATAAACTCATTATTTAGCATTACTCTAAGCCTCTGTTTTTATTGTTAGCTAACATTCTATAGAAGAACATGAACAGAAGTCAACCACTCCCACCGCTACCCCCTTTGGGCAAAATCCTGATTTTCCTTAGACCTGAAAAATACCCCCACATTTTTGGGGTAGATTTTGGGGATAATATGGGTTTATTACAGGCATAAAAAAACGGAGCAATTGCCCCGCTTGTGGTGGATATTGGTTTTATATGTCAGTTTAGATGGTGGGTATTCTATATATTAGGCTCGCAATTTTAGGCTTTCTTTTTGAAGGGAATAATGTCTGCACCCTCTCTTAAACTATCCAGATAATCCGCCCAATGCTGAAGCATATCGCGCCTTTCTTCGACGTATTCAGCACGATTATAAACCGCCCTTACTCTGTCTTTATCCTTATGGGCTAACTGCCTTTCTATTGCATCAGGGTTGTAGTTCATTTGGTTAAGCAGGGTAGAGGCGGTGGTTCTAAAAGAGTGTGCTTTCATGGTTTCACCATACCCCAAACGCTTCAAAGCCATATTGACAGATGCGGAACTCATAGGCTTTCTTCTATTTCTTGCACCTGTAAATACATGTTCAAATCTACCTGTTAATAATTCAATTTCTCGCAATATGACAATGGCTTGCTTTGATAGCGGGACTATATGGGAAGTAGCATTTTCCTCTTTGATATATTTTTTTGCCTTCATCCGCTTAACGGGAATAGTCCATGTTGCAGTATTAAAATCTATCTCTGACCATTTCGCCCCTGCAAGCTCATTAGGTCGGAGCATTACCAAAGGCGATAATTTAAAAGCACATCGAACAACTAAAGAGCCGCGATATTCTTCAATAACTCGCAGTAAATGCCCAAACTCTATGGGGTCAGTAATAGCTGGAAAATGCTTTTTTCTGTAGGGCTTCAATGCACCTTTCAAGTCTGCTGTCTGGTCACGTTGCGCCCTGCCTGTTGCCACTGCGTATCTGAACACCTGACCTATTAACTGTTTAACACGGTGCGCGGTTTCAAATGCCCCGCGAGATTCTACGCGCCTTAGTAGCATTAGTATTTCAGGTGGCTCTATATCAATCATAGGGCGTGAACCAATCCACGGAAAAATATCTTTTTCAAGTCTGACCAAGGTACGTTGCATATGATTTTCTGAATTATCATCTTTCCACATGGCAAACCATTCCAGTCCCACCGCCTGAAAAGTATTATTATCCATCACCCCACCCGTGATCTGCTTCATTTTCCTATGGGCTAAGGGATCAATGCCACGGCTTAATAATTCCCGCGCCTCTTGGTGAGCTATGCGCGCATCCATCAAGCTGATTTCTGGATAAACTCCAAAAGAAATAGATTTTTGCTTTTTTTGGAAATTATAACCATACCGCCAATACTTACCCTTGCTATTTACCAATAGGTAGAGTCGCCCACCGTCCGTATATTTTTTTGTTCTTCCATCCTGCTGTAATTTTATTTTCCTGATCTTTAAATCACTTAATTTTCTATGCATGGCTTAATCCTTCCTTATGTAGATAAACGTGGTATCTACTATATACACCATGAGAAAGACCACGTTAAGTACCACATTTCAGCGCGAATTGGGGCGAATGGGCGCGAAATATTACAAATGCTTTAGGCATAAAAAAACCCGCTGGAATGCGGGTCTTAGGGTGATTTCGTATTGGTGCGAATAAAAAAATGGTGGAGGCGGGGGGAATCGAACCCCCGTCCGCAAATCCGCTGCCTGAAGGCGCTACATGCTTAGTCACTCTATTAGTTTAGTCGTTAGCTACCCGAGAGACAGGGTTGTTAACAACGGTTTTGGTAAGTTTTAACGACTCCGCCCCAAACGTGCTTCGTGCGCGATCCTGTATAAATGATCTTCGGTCTGGGTCTACAGGCGAACTCAGGCGAAGATTCAGCGGCCTATTAAGCTGCTAAAGCGTAGTTGTCATCATTGGCAACTAAAAGTTTCCAGCTAGTGTTTTAGTGGTCACTGAATCCACTGCATGCTCCCAAGGTTTTGTAATCCACGTCGAAGCCTTGTCGCCCCCGTTGTGTTACTTGCTTGAAAATTGAGTAATTGGCTAGATAGCCATATTTACTTACTCAAGGATTCGGCATTCTATCGCTTCTTAAAGTTCCTGTATAGATTATTTTATTAAGCGGTGCAAAATAGATGAAAAAATTGAAAAGTGTTATCACTTTGAACTTTGAGTGTGATCAATAAATAATATTTAGTGTAATCCTTCGATGTTTCACTTAAATCATAAGAGGCTTCAAAATACCAACACTTGTTCAAAATTCTATTCACAAGCTATCTAAGAGCTGTCTATAGGGACTTAAATTAAGAGAGAGTCATAATCAAAGCATTCCGAAAGCAACCGTCCAGAATACTGCCGACTGGATAGTATTACCTGCACCCATTAGCACTTGTATTCAGTCTTGATGGGGGCTTATTTTCTGATGACAAATGAACTAAGTAGGTGCTGTACTAGCTTGAAAATACAGACAAAAAAATACCGCCATTTGGCGGTATTTTTCATAGTATTTCAATTATAAAATCAAAATATATTTAGCTTGTCATATCAACTGTTTTTACCTCTTCACCTTTAGCAAAGAAACTATAAACGTAGATCAATAGTCCAATCAAGAAGACAATACCCGCTATTTCACGTAACCAGTAGAAAATGGCTATCTTGTCCTGTACCACCATAAAGTCAAGTGGTGTGTCAGAATAACGCTGTAGGTAAACTTGTAAGATACCTGCACCTGTTAAGAACAAGGTAATAAAGACCATTGCAACCGTCATTAACCAGAATGACCACATTTCTAATACTTGTGCTCTTTGGTTATTCGCTTGTCGACCATTAATAATCGGCATTGCATAAGAAATAACAGTCAAGTTAACCATTACATAAGCACCGTAAAATGCCATATGACCATGAGCCGCGGTGATTTGCGTACCATGTGTATAATAGTTAATAGGAGCCAAGGTATGTAGGAATCCCCAAACACCCGCACCTAAGAATGCCATTACTGCTGTTCCTAAAGCCCATAGTACAGCCGCTTTATTGGGATGATCACGACGTCTTTTATTCACTACATTGAAGGCAAATAATGTCATCATAAAGAAGGGTATGGGTTCAAGGGCTGAGAAGATTGATCCTAACCATTGCCAGTAACTAGGTGTTCCTATCCAGAAGAAGTGATGACCTGTTCCGATTAAACCTGAGATTAATGCCATTGCGATAATGATATATAACCATTTTTCAACTACCTCACGGTCAACACCTGTTACCTTGATCAGCACATAGGCAAGCATTGCTGCCATAATCAATTCCCACACACCTTCTACCCAAAGATGAACCACAAACCACCAGAAGTATTTATCCAGTACTAGGTTATCAGGAAGATAGAATGCGAAGAGGAAGAACACAGCCAGACCGACTAAACCTGTCATTAATACCAGCGTAATAACTGTCTTACGCCCTGTAAGAATCGTCATGCCAATATTAAACAAGAAGGCGAGTACAACAATGACGATGCCTATTTTTGTGATGGTCGGTTGTTCAAGAAATTCTCGTCCCATCGTCGGCAGCAGATCATTCATGGTGATCTCAGCTAAGGTAGCATAAGGAACCAATAAGTAACCTAGGATTGTTGCAACACCTGCTGCAAGGAATATCCAGAACATGAGTTTAGCAAGCCAAGGTGCATATAGCTCCCGCTCTGATTCTTCAGGGATCAGATAGTAAGCAGCCCCCATAAAGCCAAACAGTAACCAGACAATAAGTAGGTTGGTATGAACCATACGCGCTACATTAAAGGGGATCTCAGGGAATAAAAAATCTCCCATTACATATTGAAGACCCAATATGGTACCAAAGAGGATTTGTCCCACAAACAGCCCTATAGCAGCAATAAAATACAGCTTCGCTATGGATTGTGATTTTGGAAATTTCATTAATTGTTCCATCGTAATATCTCCTTATCCTTTCACATTAGGTGGCCAGTCTCTAGCAGTTTTAATGCCATCAACATATTTAAGGAATTGCGCAATTTGTTCTAACTCTTCAGGAGTAAAATTAAACTGCGGCATACTACGACGACCTGGAATACCATCTTTAGGGCGACTCATAATAAAGCCTTTGATAGCATCCGTACTATTGCCAAATCGGGTATAAACATTACCAAGTTCAGGCGCAAAATAAGCACCCTCACCCATTAATGAATGGCAGCCAATACAATCATTGATCTCCCATAAACGTTTGCCCGCGATGACTTCCTCGGTCAGGTTTTCTCTATTATCGGTCTTAGATATGCGGTTCACCGTATCAACGGTTAAGCCAATAAGTACTAAGAAGAAGAAAACCCCACCTCCATAGTAAATATTGCGCGCCATACCTTTAGTAAAGGTTTCTCTCATAGCAAATTACACTCCTAGATTCATAAACATCGAATTTTCACTTTAGTTTTGAAACAAAAAAGTATCATTGACGTTAATCAAGCAAGGTTTGAAGGTGCTAATATACTTCACTACTTATTATAAATAATAACAACCCGTTGATATTTACTTGAAATCAGGGTTTTTCCAGTCAGGCTCTGCTAATTTATCTTTTGGTGGTTTTATGCGTGAAATATAATCCACCAATAATTTCAGATCTTTTTCTTTCATTTTTGCAATCCGTTTAACCATTTGAGGGTTAGCATTTCTGCGCTTGCCTTCTTTTATGCGCTTCACTTGACGCAGTAAATATTCATAATGCTGTCCTTGAATGCGCGGATAAAAGCGTTTCTTATCTCCACTACCATCAGCGCCATGACACTCTGCACATTTTCTATAAAAGAGTTTTTCTGCCCGCGCATCATCACCGCCTTCACCTAAGCCTGGCGTTGGCGTCATCGGTAATGATTCGATATAAGCAGCAACATCAGAAATAGCCTGCGGCCCACCTAATACCGACTCTTTGACGATTGGATACATGATTGGACTATCCCGATTACCCGCACGAATATCAGTGACTTGCTTGATAATAACGCTACGATGCTGTCCCGCTATTTGAGGAAAGGTACCATCTTCCACTCCCCAACCATTGGTTTGATGACAAACAAGACACTGTTTGAATATCTTTTTACCGTTATCCAGATTAGGCTCAAGTTTCATTGTCTGCGTCAGTTCATCATTTAGCGGCGTATCAGCTAATAATGGAGATGAAAATAGTGCTAACCCAGAAAATAGTAGCCCAATATAAGTATGTGTTTTTTTCACTCTCATTCTTATTCCCTTAAAGTAATAGTCTTAGTTTATGACTTAAAAATATAACAACTTTATAAGGGGGTAGCTATTAAAACAATCAATTAGTACAGTGAATGGCAAGTTTTAACAATAGCTATTAACTAGTAAGTCATTGTTTAACAAGAAAAAATATAGATATTAAATAACTGGTATTACGCACCTTTACAGAAGATGCGTAACACAAGAGCAACCAAAAACTGTAACTCATTAGCGCATAATAATCAGCGTAACATTCAGGAATAAGGAGTTAATTAAATATAAGCAGAGCCTAGCTCCTAAAATTAAAAAGAGAATACAGGGTTTTGACTTTGATTCCGTTCTTCTTTAAATAATGCCGTAGCAGCTTTTTGTAAGAATAAGTCGTCTTTCTTTTTTTGTAATGCTCCTTTACGAATGCGTAACTCAGCTTGTTGATATTGTTGTTTCTGTGTTGCAACTTTGCGTACATTAAGCACTTTCTGCCGCTGCTTTTTTGCATTGACGACTAACATTGTTGTGCTATTCGTTTTAATTGTTTCTTCTGACAAACGAGGCTTAAAGCGCCGAGCCATTACACTTGCACCTGGGTTGTAGGGTGGTTTTGACATACGTGCGATGCCTCCCATGCGGGTACAACCATGCCACCAGCAACGGTTCTTTGTTTGAAAGTACATGAGCCCACGGTATTTAGGAGCGACCTTTGCATCTTGAGTAATAAATTCTTTTATTCCCCAACTCCCTATCCAGTTGTAAGAACGTGGTGCAGAGAAGGCGACAAAGAG
>JAGLBQ010000155.1 GCA_023146675.1 Cocleimonas sp.
ATTATGGATGAGGTGGGACAGGCATTTAATATTCTGTAGCCTGTGTTGAGGATACGAAACACAGGAACGTAATATCAGAATGATGACAGTCTTTCTAAAAATCAGCGTTTAATCAACTTCATTGGCAAATTATCACTAGGGCGTAGCGTCAATCGACAATCCATTCCGCCCGTATAGCCATTTGTGGTTTCAGCTCTAAAGCGTTGCGCTAAAATAGCAAATACCAATACAGATTCTTTAATTCCAAAGGTCTTTCCCGGACAAACTCGTGGTCCTGCGCTAAAGGGAATATAGGTAAATTTTGTTGGCGCTTTAGCATCGGGCATAAAGCGTTCTGGAATAAAGTGATCAGGATTTTTCCAATGTTTTTTATGACGTTGTAATAGCCACGGCACAATCAGTACGTTCGATTTGGCGGGGATATGTTTGCCATTAATGGTGTCATCTTCAGCCGCTTGGCGTGCGAGAACAGGCACAGGCGGATAAAGGCGCATGGTTTCATCAAGAATTGCGCGTGTATAGGGGAGCTTATTCACATCTTCATAGCTTGGTGTTTTACCACCCAGTTCACGCTCTAGCTCTTCATGCAGTTTCTTTTCAACATCAGGTGCTTGTGATAATAGATACCATACCCACGACAGTACATTAGCGGTGGTTTCATGTCCTGCCATAAACAGTACGATGATTTCATTGCGAATTTCAAGACGCGTCATGGATTCACTTTCGTCTAACGTTTCACTGGCATGTATAAATTGTGCGACTAAGGTGTCGGCATTTTCCTTGTAGGTGGCTTTTTCCATAATCCCATCAACACAATCATGGATGATCTGCGCGGCATTTTTTCCAACACCAAATTTACCGTTTAGGTTGGGAAACCAGCGCATTCCAATCAGTTTAGGAATATCCATTTGTCTGACAACGGTTTGATAATCAGCAAAGGCAGCAACAACACTCTCCGCACTTTCAGAACCTAGTTTTTCACCAAACAAGGCGCGCGCAATAATATCCGCCCCTAATTGTGCCATTTCTGGTTGCATAGAGACGGTTGCGCCTGACTCAAGCTTATCCCACTTGGCTTCCGTATCCTTAATGGCAGAGATCATTACCTTGCTGTACATTTCGATATGCGCATCGTCAAAGGAGCCAGACAGTAAACGGCGATGTTTTTTCCATGTTGCACCTGTGCTGATAAATAAACCATTACCCAATAACGGCTCTAATGCTTTGACCTGCTGGGTGGTTTTATCCAGATAATTCATTCCATTTTCAATCATCACCTTGCGCACGGTTTCGGGTGAGTTGACAATAAAGATATTCTGCTTCAATACTTTAAGGTGCATAAAATCTTTTTCAAAGGCAAACTCAGGCCAAATTGATAATAAGTTTTTATGTGCATAAAAAAGTGCTTTAAGTGGATTAAATTGTTTTTTAGGACGTGCAGGATAGGGTGGTTTGAAATGATTCATTATTATTAGTTCTCTAAATTTTAATAGATTCCAATCGCTTTCAGTAGGATGAAAAGTTCCCAAAGATTATTGCCTTTGGCGCTACAAAAATAAACACGTTGTTGCTCACCTGCAAACTTCTTTTTATGTGATGCATTTCCCTTATGTGGATAAAGAAAGTTCATATTGTTATAGGAAAAGCGTAAGACTTTGCGTGTTATTTTATTATAGTTAAATTCCGCTCCTAACTGGTATAACGGTGACATACCAAGTGATAATGTTTTTACATTTTCTTGGCGAAAAACATCCATTGCCTTCAAAATAAGCGTTGGACTAACACCATGTGGTGCATTATCCGCAATACGATCAATATTGTGGTAGTAACCAACTACTTTATTCTCTCGATAAAAAGGATCAAAAACAGTAATGCCGATTAATTCACCATGTTGTCGTGCAATAAAACAGCGTGTATCTACCTCATGTTGATATAAAAAAGGACGATTTAAAAAAGCAAGCTGTTTGCCACCTTTGCTTTTCAACCAAGACTGCGACAATGATTTAATCTCTACCAATTCATTACCTTGAGATAGATCAATCTCCTCAATTTTAACCTCTTCACGCTGACACTTATTTCGCCATTGCCGCAAACTACTTTTTGTTTTACCTTTTAGATCATAGTGTTGAAGTGTCATCTGGGTTTCAATACCAAATTGGTTAATTTGATAACCCAACTGATCAAGAATAACGGCAACCTCTCGTGAGATTTGAATAAATTGTGCACTTGGATAGGCTTTAAGAAACTGTTTTAGTAATAAACGGTAGTTTTCTTTAGCGCAAATGGGGTTGGCAAGAACAATAACTCTTCCTTTTGGAGCAAAGAGTAAATGTTGATAGCTCAGGTAGCTTATATAGCCGATGCCATCGATAAAAAAGTACTCCAAACCCTCTTGAATTCCTGAATATGCCATACAGAAATCACCATATTGCTTAAAATAGGGTAGAATTTGGTCGAGGTCTTGAAATGTTAGTGTTTGCATAGCAACGATATTTATTGTTATTAGGAGTAAAAACTTCAGTTTGTAGGTTAGATTTTTCTCGCAAAAAATCTAACCTACACTCTTTGAGCCTTGAGCTGACATCCTTCATTTTCTAGTTGACACTTTAGCTATTGGAAGTGGCGGCTTTAGTCCTGAACGAGGTAATATTAAGCGAGACTAAAGCTATGGATTCCATAAAGTGTAAATTATTTTTTAACTTATGAAGGATTCCCTTGAACTTAATGATTAGTTATTCTTTTTTGTCTAAATCTGCGACCTCATATCGAGGCGTACTAACGTTTTTAACTTGCTCTTCTTTATCTGTAATCAAATGATGTTGTGAATCCAGCTTGCTTCCTTCTCCATCATCTTCAACAAGTCCTACGGATTTAACGGTCTTTAGATAAAGCGAAAAGAAGTCAGGTAGTAAAACCTGTTGTAAATAATCCAGCGCCCATTTTTTATCACGCGAACCTAATGTTTCGACAATATTATTAGCAAATTCACGCCCCATTGAGAAACCTGCTTGATTTTTTTCGCTATTCCATTTGGTTTCTGCATAGCCTGCAAAGCGGTCATTGAGCTTTTCATAAAAAGGGGTGCGATAATCACCATTGCCGCTAAAATCGCGAGCATTATCTTGCACATGATCTGCCATTTTCTGTGCATAAAGCTGGATTAAGGTGGCACGGTCTTCATCATTAATCGTCTCATGCACCATGCGATCTAATGAGTGAATTAAAAGTGCTACAATTTCTTCGATGATGGCAATGCGTTGCTGCTGGGTATCAATCTGAAAATTCTCATTCTCAATTTCCAATAAAGTCTGCATGCCTATTTTCCAGCAGTTAAAGGCAAGCACGCTGACGGTTTCTTCGACGGAAACTTCACGTACTTTATTACTCCACTTAGTTTTGATTCGTATGCGCACTGTTGATACTCCATGATACTAATATTAGAGCTGGATTATAAAGATCTAGTGAGGAAATGCGAATATCCTTTTCAAATCTAAAGTGTCGTTTAGAAAACATGAGGATAGTTGATGCGCATCATACCAATGATTAGACATTATGCATTTATTTGCAAAAAGGTATGAGATTGTATTATTGGAAGAGAAAATATTACACAGATTTGAATACAGCAGAGCTTGACTCAGATTTTTCCAGACAGTTAGTAATTAAGGATACGTTGTGGAACTAGGTAGATGCTGTCGATAGATCGATAGATTAAAAGCGGGCGGGCGGGGTAACTTCAGGGAGTTATATTCTAAATTATTGTTCTTTTTTTTAAAAGCTGATGTTACACACCTCATAGAAAGGATCATTAAGCTACAAGCACTGCAACTAAAATTCTTTCGTAGGAGGTGCATAACATCAGTGAGGCTATGCGTATGAAATAACATCTTGATTGCAGCGATTTAATATTTAACTATAAACAAATCACTGCACTATTAATATCAGTAAGTTATATCAATAAAGCTCAGCCAGTTTTCTGCTTTTGAAAGCCTTAGTGTAATGAAACGCTACTGTCATTAAATTTTAGACTTTCGACATTGGTTACAACGGTAGTATTAGCAGGGTTGTTATTATCCGTTACAGAATGATGACCGCCTCCTAAGTGTCTTATTGTGAAGTCACTTTTATTTCCATTAAAGACAGCCGTATCCTGACCTGATCCACCATTAACTAGGTTATAACCTGAACCTGCATTGATGGTGTCATTGCCTGAACCGCCTTTGATATTATCATTGCCTGATCCGCCATCAATGTAGTCATTACCTTGTCCACCCTTGATTGAATCATTGCCAGAGCCGCCCCAAATTCTATCATTGCCTTTGCCGCCTGCAATATCATCATTACCTGAGCCACCACTAAGCCTATCATCGCCTTTACCACCGCCAATCCAGTCATTACCTGCACCGCCTTGAATGTCGTCTTTGCCTGATCCGCCCCATAGCTTATCATTACCTTCGCCACCACCGATCCAGTCATTGCCTTTGCCGCCTTTTATTTTATCGTCTCCTTTATCACCCCAAAGTTTATCGTCGCCTGTTCCTCCTTTGATATTATCATTGCCAGTGCCGCCATGAATTCTATCGTTGCCTTTGCCGCCTTGGATATCATCATTGCCTGAACCACCGTTGATATTATCGTTACCTTTGCCGCCACCAATCCAGTCATTACCTGCACCGCCTTGAATGTCGTCTTTGCCAGAACCACCCCAAAGTTTATCATTACCTTTGCCGCCACCGATCCAATCATTGCCAGAACCGCCTTTTATAGAGTCATTGCCAGAACCACCCCAAAGTTTATCATTACCTTTGCCGCCTTTGATCCTGTCATTACCCGCACCACCTTTGATGGAATCGTTGCCTTTGCCACCACTAATGTCGTCATTGCCTGTGCCGCCACTTAGTTTATCATTGCCAGCACCACCACCAATCCAGTCGTTACCTGCTCCGCCTTTTATAGTGTCATTACCAGCACCACCCCATAATTTGTCACGACCCGCACCACCGTCGATGAAATCATCGCCTGTGCCGCCTTTTATGGAGTCATTACCAGCACCACCCCAAAGGCTATCTTTGCCTGAACCGCCTTTAATGGTGTCATTACCTTTGCCGCCTAAAATAACATCATCTCCTGCGTCACCATCAAGCTTATCATTACCGCCACCACCGATAATTAAATCGTCGCCGCCCTTACCTTTGATGGTGTCATTGCCTGATCCACCCACTAAAACATCACTTTTAGGTGTGCCAGTAATCGTTTGTGCTGGTTGCCATTGTGGTGGACGAGGTGGTTGCAATGATCGTTGAGCTACTTGACCTCTTTGGCCTGATGCTCCTGATGCTCCTCGACTACCTTTGCTGCCCTGAGATCCTTGGGATTGAGTGTCAATTAATTGGTTAATCAGATTTTTCACATTACCTGTTAACTCTTGTCCTGACTTTAATTGAGATGTTATTTTTGCTCCAAGTTGAGCTACATTGGCTTTTTTTGCTTTGCCATGATCTTGAATGGAGGCTGATTTTACGGCTACATTATTTGCTAAATTCATCCTTGAATTCCTAATATTTGTATTGATTAAATGAGAGAGTATCTCTCTAGGACTAGCGTATTTAAAATCAAAACATTCTTTTACTTTTTATTTAATAAAATGGATACCGACTATAGTAGCTCTCTAACCTGAATCCATGAGTTTAATACGGATATAAAGTGCCAACTATTGCTTTTGCCGTGAGGGTTTGAAAGTATCAGCCTCACTAGGAGAATAAAAAATTACTATTCAATCCTTTTCAAATCAATAATTTACATTTATATTTTGTAGTGAGCTTGCAGATTTCAGTCTAAATTTAACGCAATAATTTGAAGTTTAAATCCTGTTAATGTCATTGAAAATTTTTCGTATATTTTTATCTTAACGATTATTTCTATTTTATTTTCAGAACCTAATTTACATATATTATTTATATAAACTTAATAGAAGTGCTTCACTAGTACAGTTATCATATGAATAAAAAATACCTATCAATTTTGTTTATTATGTATTATTAAATACCTAGCTTTTATTATTCCTTAGGTAATAAAATGATTAATTACTATCTTGCTAGGTAATATTTTATCATTAGTATCTAAGGAACAGTTAAAAGATAAATCTGTTGTTTACTATCAACAATGCGAAAGCAAATAAAAGGTAGTATTTCAAGGTTAAACTGACAAGGGAAATAGTTTTCTGTTGAGATAAACTACATACAGCCTTCTTTAAAAGAAAATGTATTTTAATAAGGTTTAATAGTTGCTCAATTTTTTTAGTAATCTATGCCACTATTGAATAAATTAAGAAAAATATAGGTCGTACTTTTTCTATTTTAATCCTTGTGGGTCGTTAAGTGTATGATTTAAAATAAAAAATTAGAGTGAGTTATGAAAATTATACTACTTGTAAAAATCAATGAATTAAAATGAACGAATTGGAATCACTGCGCATAAAAGCACTTATTTTTTAGAAAGTGTCTACCCCGCCAGTATGTTGTTTATTCCTGATCTTGTCTTAAATCTCTGATCATCATCTTTTTTTCTACTGTATTCATGTTTTTAATATGCTGTACATCTATTTATCAGGGAACTTATTTTTTTCGACTGAAAAATACCTATAAAATACCACAAAGAATTATTATCTAGCTATTTTTAGGTTGGTAATAAAAATATCTAATATATATACCTTAAATAGGTCTATACTAACCCCCTACATTGTCTTAGGGTGTTTATATGCTTGATATTATTGACCTGCATAAAAATTTTGGCTCGCTTGAGGTTTTAAAGGGTGTTTCCCTTTCGGCATCTAAAGGGGATGTTATTTCTATTCTTGGACGCAGTGGTTCAGGAAAAAGCACTTTTTTACGGTGTATCAATTTTCTTGAAACTCCCACCAGCGGTACGATTACTCTTAATAATTGTTCAATTTCCATTTCTAGCACTAACCCACAAAAACCTAGCAAAAAACAAATTTTGCAATTGCGCACACAAACAGCAATGGTTTTTCAGCAGTTTAATCTGTGGTCGCATATGACGGTGCTTAAAAATATTAGCATTACGCTGACTAGTGTCTTAAAGCTTGATAAAAAAGCTGCTAAACAAAGAGCACTTGCTTATTTAGAGCAGGTTGGTGTGAGAGATAAACAGGATCATTATCCAGAGCAATTATCAGGTGGTCAGCAGCAGCGTGTTTCAATTGCCCGTGCATTGGCGATGGAGCCAGAGATATTATTATTTGATGAGCCAACCTCAGCGCTTGACCCAGAGCTGGTTGAAGAGGTGTTGATGGTGATGCAAGACCTAGCCAAGCAGGGGAAAACCATGCTGGTGGTTACGCATGAAATGAATTTTGCACGTGAAGTTGCAAATCGTGTCGTCTTTTTTAATGATGGTCTCATTGTTGAAGACGGCAAACCAGAGGATGTTTTTACTCAGCCTAAATCAGAAGAGTTCAAACGCTTTATTTCAAAGAAGTATTAAGGATTAAACCCAAAGGAGAAAACAGTATGAAAAAACTATTTTATGGCATGATTTTATTATTCAGCTTTAGCCTTATTTCTGGCTGTGGTGGCGATAAAGCTGCGGATGCAACAAAAGTAAGTAGTGCAGATACCCCTGTAAAAGAGAAAATTCGCATTGGCGTTGAAGGTGCTTATCCTCCCTTTAGCCAAGTGACTAGCGATGGTAAATTGGTAGGATTTGATATTGATATAGCCAATGCTTTATGTGCCAATATAAATGCTGATTGTGAATTGGTGACACAAGATTGGGATGGTCTTATTCCTGCCTTACTCGCTAAGAAATTTGATGCCATTGTTGCTTCTATGTCGATGACTGACGAGCGTAAAAAGAAAGTGGCGTTTACTAATCGTTATTACCAATCACCCGCTCGCTTTATTCATAAAAAGGGTGCAAAAGATAGTATTTCTAAGGAAGGGCTGGCTGGAAAAAATGTTGGCGTACAGCGTGGTACGGTTTCAGATAAATTTATCACAGGGGTCTTTGGTGAAAGCGTCACCGTTAAACGCTATGGCACACAGGAAGAAGTCTACCTTGACCTTAATGCAGGACGTATTGATATGGTTTTTGCCGATGCCTTTGTATTACTTGAGTTCTTAGGCAAAGAAGAGGGTAAAAATTATGAATTTATTGGTGATAGTTATACTGATCAAAAATACTTTGGTGAAGGAATTGGTATAGCAATCCGCAAAGAAGACACGGCATTGCGCGATAAATTAAACACTGCCATTGCTAATATTAGAAAAAATAGTGCTTATGAGAAAATTCGTGAAAAGTATTTTGAATTTGATATTTACGGAAAATAAACATGTTATTTGGTGGATATTTGCCGCTTATTTTAAAGGGAATGCTACTAACCGTTGAGGTTGCCGTGCTTTCCCTAATAATAGCTTTTGTACTTGGCATTTTAACCGCCCTAGGTAAGCTCTATGGCTCTGCTCCTGTCAGAGTCATCGCAACCACCTACACCACCGTTATACGTGGTATTCCCGATATTGTCTTAATGATGTTGCTGTTCTTTGGCGGGCAGCTACTCATTAATAAACTATCTGACAGTATGGGCTGGGGATATATTGATATTAACCCCTTTATAGCAGGCGTATTGACGATAGGTTTTATCTTTGGTGCTTATATGGGGGAAACTTTTCGTGGTGCAATTCTCGCTGTTCCCAAAGGGCAAATCGAAGCAGGTCATTCTTTTGGTATGAAAGGCTGGCAAGTCTTTATTCACATTACCTTTCCCGCCATGATTCATCATGCGATTCCTGGATTTTTCAATAACTGGTTAGTACTGGTAAAAACCACGGCGCTGGTTTCGTTGATTGGTTTGCACGATATGGTTTTTAATGCGGGTATTGCTGCCAATAGCCTGCATCAGCCTTTTACTTTTTATCTATTAGTCGGTGCATTATTTTTGCTGATTACTGCGGTTAGTGAATGGGCAATGCGCTGGGTAGAAAGACGCTATGCCATTTCAGGAGAAAGTTAATGGATTTCTCCATTATTATTGAAAATCTTCCCCTGTTTTTAAAAGGGTTGGGGCTAACACTGCAATTATTGATAATTTCTCTGATTATTGGTTTTTTGCTAGCCCTGCCCATATCTTTAGCCGCAACTTCGTCTAATCGTGTTATTCGCTCCCTTGCTAAAACGTATATTTATATATTTCGTGGTACACCCTTATTAATCCAACTTTTTATTATTTATTATGGCTTAGCACAGTTTGAGTGGATACGGGAAAGTATATTTTGGGTTGTATTTAAGCAAGCTTATTGGTGTGCAATTATTGCTTTTTCATTGAATACCGCAGCCTATAGTGCAGAAATTATTCGTGGAGCAATGGTGCAAACCAGTAAAGGAGAGCTAGAAGCCGCTGATGCCTTTGGTTTTAACGCATGGAGTAAATACCGTTATATTGTACTTCCTAGCGCATTGCGCCGCGCTATTCCTGCTTATGGAAATGAGGCAATCTTTATGCTGCATGCGACCGCATTAGCAGGCGTTATTACCCTTGTTGACTTATTTGGTGCCGCTAAAATTGTAAACTCTCGCCACTATGCACCGTTTGAATCTTATATTGCTGCGGGGATTTTCTATTTGCTATTAACATTTGTCATTGTGTTTATTTTTAAAATGGCTGAGAAGCACTTTCTTAAGCATTTGCAAAGATCATAAGTGTCAGCATTTCTTAATGGACTATTGACAGGTGGCAGCCTGATTATCGCCATAGGCAGCCAGAATGCTTATGTGCTTAAGCAAGGTCT
>JAGLBQ010000156.1 GCA_023146675.1 Cocleimonas sp.
TGTAAATATTAGGCACTTTATTTTTTAAAGTCCCTTACTAAAAATGAATATAAAAATGATGAAAATTTTATTAAAAATACTGTTAATTATTAGCCTGTATCTTCCAGTCAGTGCTTGTGCGAATATATCAAGTGTTAAAATTCTGCCACTCGGTGATTCAATCACCTGTGCCAGTAAATACAAACAAAGCTATCGTTACCCACTATGGCAGCATCTTGTCGACTCAGGAAAACACGTTGAGTTTATTGGTAGTCAAAGACAAAAAGGTAATGGTGGCAGAGTCTGGCAACCTTATAAGGGAAAGAACTTCCCTGCTGCCAATGAAGGGCACTCTGGCTGGCGGGCAGATCAGGTGTTAAATGGTTTGAGAAATGGCGAGCCTGGTATGGATAAATGGATTGCAGGCTATCGTCCTGATATTGCCTTGATTCATTTAGGCACTAATGACGTGCATCAGCGCCAAACGCCTGAGTCTACGCGTGATGATATTGAGCAAGTGATTACTAAGTTACGCGCTAAAAATCCTAACATTAAAGTATTACTGGCAAAGATTGTACCAATGAAAACAAGTCCTCTAGTGCCACGTCTGAATCAGTTATTGGCTAAATTAGCAGTGAAGTTAAATAAGCCGAATTCACCTGTTGTGAGCGTTGATATGTATTCAGGATTTAGTATTAATACCGATATGCAGAAGGATCAAATACATCCGAATGCAGATGGTGAGAAGAAAATGGCAAAGCGTTGGTTTGATGCTTTGATTCGTAGTCGATTTATTCAATAAACAAACGATAGTATCAAATAATCGGCTTCCCCAGCAATAATCTGCAACATTGAAGCATGATATAAGATGTGGTGCCTGCCTTTACACACCTTTTCTGTAAAATATTTAATCATTGTAATGACAATAATCAAATGTTTAATATTCTTATACTAATTATAGATTTATAGGATAGTAATGGAACATACATAAGTTTCATCTTATTATGTTTTTCATAATAAACAGCATCCCAAGGGATAAAGATGAAAGACCTACGTTCACCACTAGCAAAAGTAAAAGGCTTAGGCAAATCACCCGATGCGACGCATCATTTTTGGGTACAACGCCTCACCTCATTAGCGCTTATCCCGTTAGTATTATGGTTTTGTTTTAGCATCGCGCTACTTCCTGAGGCAAGCCATTCCGCCGTAATTGCATGGCTACAATCCCCGTTTAATGCCGTTATGATTATTCTGGTGATACTTATTTCTTTCCACCATGCCCAGCTAGGGTTACAGGTGATTATTGAAGATTACATTGCCCATCATGGCTATCGACTAGCGACGCTTCTAATCATTAAGTTCACTAGCTATTTTATGATGGTTCTAGGTGTTTACAGTGTCATAAAAATAACGTTAGGAGGTGTGTAAGGTGCAAATTGGTGATTATAAAATTATCGAACATGAATATGATGTGGTGATTGTTGGTGCAGGGGGGGCGGGTTTGCGCTCAACCTTGGGGATGGCAGCAGCAGGTTTAAGCACCGCTTGTATTACTAAAGTCTTCCCAACACGCAGTCATACCGTTGCCGCACAAGGCGGGATGTCGGCGGCATTAGGTAATATGGGGGAAGATAGTTGGCAGTGGCATATGTATGACACCGTGAAAGGCTCAGATTGGCTGGGTGATCAAGATGCGATTGAGTATATGTGCCGTGAGGCGATGGCGGCAGTGATTGAGTTGGAGCATTTTGGTGTACCTTTTTCACGGACTGATGAGGGTAAAATCTATCAGCGACCCTTTGGCGGTATGACCACACATAATGGTGAAGGAAAGCCTGCTCAACGCACTTGTGCAGCGGCTGATCGTACAGGTCATGCTATTTTACATACACTTTACCAACAATCGTTAAAGCATAACGCTGAGTTTTTTATTGAATACTTTGCCACAGATCTCATTATGGAAGAGGGTGTCTGTAAAGGCGTGATGGCATGGGATTTAACCACAGGAGAATTGCACTGTTTTCGTGGACACCAAGTGGTATTAGCAACAGGTGGTTGTGGACGGGTATACTTCTCAGCTACCTCTGCACATACGTGTACAGGTGATGGTAGTGCAATGGTTTTACGTGCAGGTTTGCCATTACAAGACATGGAGTTTGTACAATTTCATCCCACAGGCGTTTATGGTGCAGGTGTATTAATTACCGAAGGGGTGCGTGGTGAAGGTGGTTATTTGACCAATGCTAACGGCGAGCGTTTTATGGAGCGCTATGCCCCCAATGCCAAAGACCTCGCCTCACGTGATGTTGTATCGCGAGCAATGACGATGGAGATCAATGCGGGCAATGGTGTCGGTGAGGATAAAGATCATATCTTCTTAAATCTACAGCATTTAGGGGCGGATGTGATTAGCGAACGGCTTCCTGG
>JAGLBQ010000157.1 GCA_023146675.1 Cocleimonas sp.
ATTGTGCCAGGGCTAATGGCAATTGGTGAAGCCGCGTGCGTTTCTGTGCATGGAGCGAATCGCTTAGGCTCTAACTCCTTGCTAGATATTATTGTGTTTGGACGTGCTTCAGCACTTCGTGCCGCTGAAATTATTGAACCTCATACATCGCATCAACCACTTCAAGACGGTACCTTTGCAGCATTATTGAAACGCTTTGATACGCTGCGCAATGCATCAGGCAATCATCCAACCGCGAGTATCCGCGATAAAATGCAACGCACTATGCAAAAATATGCAGCTGTTTTTCGTACAGGGGACACCATGCAGCAAGGACTGGAAGAAATGCAGACAATTTTTTCTAGCTTTGAAGACGTTGGCATTACAGATCGAGGCTTGCAGTGGAATACCGATTTACTAGAAACCCTAGAGCTAGAAAACCTATTGCTACAAGCACAAACTATTATTGCAGGTGCGCTAAGGCGTGAAGAAAGTCGTGGTGGGCATGCACGCGAAGATTATCCTGACCGTGATGATCAGCAGTGGATGGAGCACACCTTAGCTTGGGTGAATGCTAAAGGGAATGTGTGCTTTGCCTCTCGCCCTGTGCATATGTTTACCTTGAGCGATGAGTGTGATGTGATTCCTCCTAAAAAGCGGGTGTATTAAGATGGCTGAATTTAGACTACCCATTAACTCAATTATAAAATCAGGCAAAACCTTCAAAGCACCTGAGGGTACAAAAAATATCAAACGATTTATAATCTACCGCTATGATCCTGCTTCAGGTAACAACCCACGCACAGATACTTTTGAAGTCGATATGGATAATTGCGGTGCAATGGTGTTAGATGCATTACTAAAAATAAAAGATGAAATGGATTCAAGCCTTGCGTTACGTCGCTCTTGTCGTGAAGGGATTTGTGGCTCCTGCTCAATGAATATAGAGGGCGGTAATACGCTTGCTTGTACGAAAGCCATTGCCGATATTAAAGGGGATATCACCGTTTACCCGCTTCCTCACCAGCCTATTATTAAAGATTTAGTCTCTGATCTTACTAACTTCTACGCACAATACGCCTCTATTAAACCGTGGATGAAAACAGACACCCCTGCACCCCCAGACAAAGAGCGCTTGCAATCAAAAGAAG
The DNA here is from genome assembly GCA_023146675.1 of Cocleimonas sp. Lineage (GTDB taxonomy): Bacteria > Pseudomonadota > Gammaproteobacteria > Thiotrichales > Thiotrichaceae > JAGLBW01. Next base: position 1,131 of record JAGLBQ010000157.1, read on the forward strand.
AACGTAAAGAACTAGATGGTCTCTATGAATGTATTTTATGCGCCTGCTGTTCAACAAGTTGTCCTAGTTATTGGTGGAATAGTGACCGTTATTTAGGGCCGGCAGCCTTATTAAATGCACATCGTTGGATTAGTGATTCACGCGATGACGCAACAGGAGAACGCCTTGATGATCTGGAAGACCCCTTTAAATTATATCGCTGTCATACGATTATGAATTGCACCGAAGCTTGCCCTAAAGACTTAAACCCTGCCAAAGCAATTGCAGATATTAAGCGTTTACTAATAAAGCGTAGACTTTAATGTCAGAACACTCGCGTTTAAGATGGCAATGTAGGCGAGGCACTAAAGAATTAGACCTTGTTTTAAATAATTACCTTGAGCACTATTATCAGAGTGCTTCTCAATGTGAACAAAATGCATTTAAGAAATTGATTACCTTAGAAGATCCTCTTTTATCTGATCTTCTTTTAGAAAAGTCATCTGTGGAGAGTACAGCCCAGCAGGGCTTGATTACCCAGCTAAGAAAATTACCCAGATAATATTGATAATTCTCATTTGCAAATAAGATGCGAACTCATAGAATCTAACCTCGCAAATAACCTAGTATTTTACTAAATTATATTCAAAGGCAAATTTTATGAAAATGACACTTCTTTCGTCTGTATTACTAGCATCATCATTGCTTATTTCATCAACAAGTTTTGCAGATCAAAGCAAAGGGCTTAATGTTATTGTGACCGCTCCAGAACGTCAATCACAGATGATGGCATTAATTCTATCGCTACAAACCATTAAAAAACACAAAAAAGAAGTCCATATGGTGCTATGTGGTCCTGCGGGGGATCTTGCCCTTAGCGCGACAAAAACTGAAACAATGAAAGGCCCCGATAAGTCACCAACACAGATACTCAAGGCAGTGATAAAAATGGGCGGATCGGTTAAAGTATGCCCACTTTATCTTCCCAATGCAGGCAAAACTAAAGATGATTTAATCGAAGGGATTACGATTGCAAAACCCCCAGTTGTTGCAGGACGCTTGCTTAATACCAATTATACGAGCCTTAGCTATTAAGGAATGAAAATTTCGTAAGCCTGTATTCCGCTTAGGCTACATAAGGACTTGAAGCGTCATTCGCATATGAGGGCGCTGTACTTTTTCGTAAAATACACTACCCAATAATCAACCCTGAAGCGTAAAACAATTTGCTTTTCTAAATTGGAAAAAATGGTATTAATACCTATATCACGGGTCACTATCCAGCCTTTGCTTTGTTGAGGCTGTTTTTTGTATCAATTGGAGGAGCTTAGCTTTACATTATGGTTCTTGTTGTAACCTTTTTACGGTCTCAATACTTAATCCCGTTTTATCAGCAATGGTTTCATTATCTAAAATATCTAGTAAATTTTTTGCCAGTTCTATCTTCTCTTCAATCTTACCCTCAGCTTTACCCTCAGCTTTACCTTCAACCTTACCCTCCTTTTTTGCTTCTTCCCTCGCATAATCCATCACATTTTTATAATCCAATCTAGCTTTAAGATCTAGCTGATAGGCAAATTGCTCATCTTCATCAAGTGCTAAAAACTCAGCTACTTGAAATGCATCTGTGATGAGGTCATCTTCTGCGAGTGTTTCAGGGATAGATTGACTATCAGCAAGGTGATTGAGGTAGTAGAGCCAGTATTCAAGGTGGTTGGATAGCTCTTTTTCCTGTTTTTTGAAATTGGGCATTTGTAGATAGTAATATTTTAGTTTGTCATAAAAAACTTCATTATCACCATCTTTGAGTTGTACTTCGGTTAGGTAGTTTTCATCGTCAAGTGTGAAGTCTAGAATGCCGACAAAAAATATTTTCTTTAAACGATAATTCCAATCACCTTTTTTAGACTGTTGCTGAATTGGAAAACTGGTGTAGTAGAGACTGCGGTCTTTAAAGTATTTTTGCTTACTTCTTTGAAGTTCTACAATAAAGTTATTATTGCTTGTATCGGTACAGTAAACATCAAAAACAGCACGTCTATCAACGATATTAAGCCCCAGTTTTTCAAGGTTTCTATATTCAAGGTCTACTATTTTATCTTCAATGTCGAGGAGGTCATTTAAGAAGCTGATTAGGAAACGCTTATTTTCTTCTGTCCCAAAGATGTGTTTAAATCCAAAATCTGTGAATGGATCTATGTATTTATTTTTTATCATCATGCACATAATGTCTTTGCTCTATTTAAGAAGAAAACTTTATTTATCCAGAATTATAGACCAAATACAGCTGAAAATATGGAGTGAATTTATAGGTTAAGAATACAAGCGTAGATATTCAAGCGCACTTTTATCCCAGCTATAGTCTTGCTGCATTGCATTGTGTTGTATTTGATTCCAGCGCTTTTTTTGTGAAAAAATAGACAGGGCATATTGTGTGGTTTTAAGAAATTCATCAGTTGTTGCGTTATCAAAAACAAAGCCTGTTGCATCACTATTTATTTTTTCATGTTCAGGTTCTATAAAATAGGTATTAACAACGGTATCGGCTAATCCACCTGTGCGATGCACGATAGGTAGCGTGCCATAGCGTAAGCTGTAGAGTTGATTTAAACCGCAGGGCTCAAAGCGTGAAGGCATCATAAATAGATCACAGCCTGCTTCAAGCAAGTGGGCTTTTTTCTCTGAGTACTCGATGGAAACCATGATACGTTGCGGATGTTGTTCACTTAATTTTAATAGTTGTGCCTCAATATGGGGATGTCCTGTGCCAATAAAGATGAAGTTTGCATTGCTGTTTTCAAGTAATTGAGGGATGGCTTCAATGATCATATCCACGCCTTTTTGTTCGACTAGACGACTTACCATGCCAAGTAATGGAGCAGCAAGATTATCGTCTGTTGCTTCTATGCCATTGCTTTCTAATAAGGCTTGTTTGTTTTTTTGCTTGCCAAGGCTGGATTGTTCAGCAGAGTAGTGATGCGGTAATAATGGATCGGTTTGAGGATTCCATGCGTCAGGGTCGATACCGTTTAATATGCCTGTTAGTTTGTATTGTCGATGCAATAAAACACCTTCTAAACCATAGCCAAACTCAGCAGTGCAAATTTCTTTAGCATAACTTGGGCTGACGGTAGTCACTTCATCGGCGTAAATGATGCCCGCTTTTATCATCGACATATTGCCATAAAATTCAATACCTTCTGATGACCACCATTGGGAGGGTAATTGCAAGCGTTGGAATTCTTGTAGGGGAAAGTAACCGCCATAGGCAAGATTGTGGATAGTGAAAACACGCTTTGGGCGATCAATTTCATTATCCAAAAAGGCAGGGACTAAACCTGTTTGCCAGTCATGTGCATGGACGACATCTGGCTTCCAGTTTAGATTAAGTGCATCCATACCGAGTTTAGCGACAGCTAATGAAAATAGGGCAAAGCGCTCAGCATTATCATGCCAGTCATGCCCTTCCTCATTTGAATAAGGATTGCCAGCACGATCAAATAAAGCCTGACAGTCAACCAACCAGAGTGGCATGGAGAATTTTTTAGGGTGGGATTGTAAAATACGAACACAGTGTTCCTTTCCTGCAAGAGTAAGTGATAGCCAGCCAAGGATTTCAAAGCTATCTAACTGTTTTAGTACTTCTTGATAAGCAGGTAATACAATGCGTATGTCTACACCTTGTTGTTGTAGCGCCTGTGGCAGGCTGTAGGCGACATCCCCTAGACCACCTGTTTTAATGAGAGGCCAGACTTCACTGCTTGCAAATAATACTTTCATTCATTTTCCCCTTTTTATTTCTCTTTTCTATTTTGCTGAAGCCTGCCAAATTTTCATTCCTATGGAATTTTTTTTAAAAACAATGCCCCAAGCGGTGGTAGGGTAAGTTTAATCGACTGTTCAAAACCAGACCAAGGTATATTTTCAGTAAGAATATTGTCTTTATTCGTGCAATTACTACCCGCATAACGTGTTGCGTCGGTATTGAGTATTTCTTGATAGTTGTTTGAACTGGGTACACCAATGCGATAATTGTCTCGTACTAACGGGGTAAAATTCATAATACACACAATATGCTCGCTTCTATCCTTATTCCAGCGTAAAAAGCTGACGATTGATTGCCCTGCATCATGGCAGTCAATCCATTGGAAACCGTCCGATGAAAAATCTAGATCATGCAGTGCAATTTCATTTTTATAGATCTTATTAAGATCAGTAATAACCTTTTTTATGCCCCGATGTGTTTCAACCTTTAGCAATGCCCAATCTAATGATCTCGTTTCACTCCACTCCTCCCACTGTGCTATTTCACAGCCCATAAAGAGCAATTTTTTTCCAGGATGGGCGTATTGCCATGCGTAAAATAGGCGCAGATTAGCAAACTTTTGCCAATGGTCACCAGGCATTTTATTGAGCAGACTTTTCTTGCCATGAACCACTTCATCATGAGATAGCGGAAGAATAAAGTTTTCACTATAGGAATAAAGCTGGCTAAAGGTTAACTGATTATGATGGTGTTGGCGATGGATAGGATTATTCTCAATATAAGACAGGTTGTCATTCATCCAGCCCATATTCCACTTCATTGAGAAACCCAGTCCTCCTAGCTCTACTGGGCGAGAAACCATTGGCCATGCGGTTGATTCTTCCGCCATCGTCAATACGCCTTTATGCAAACCGTGCACGGTGGTATTCATTTCACGTAGGAAGCGCATTGCATCAAGGTTTTCACGTCCGCCATAGGCATTGGGTATCCATTCGCTATCATCACGCGAATAATCCAGATACAACATGGAGGCAACGGCATCAACCCGTAAGCCATCAATATGAAACTCTTCTAGCCAGTAAACCGCATTCGTCACCAGAAAATTACGCACTTCATTGCGTGCATAATTGAAGATTAACGTCCCCCAATCTTGATGTTCTCCTTGGCGAGGGTCGGCGTGTTCGTATAAGGCATCCCCATTAAATTGGGCTAATGCAAACGCGTCTTTCGGGAAGTGGGCGGGAACCCAGTCAATAAATACCCCTAGATTTTGTTGATGGCATTGATCAATAAAGAAACGAAAATCATCCCCTGTTCCAAAGCGTGCCGTGGGTGCAAAAAATCCTGTGACCTGATAGCCCCATGACTTATCCAGTGGATGTTCAGCAATGGGCATTAACTCAATATGTGTATAGCCCATTTCCGTTATATAGGGAATCAGTCTATTCGCTAGCTCACGCCAGTTTAAAAAACTATCCTCATCACTGCGTTGCCATGAACCTGCATGGAGTTCATAAACACTGATGGGTTGATGCTGCCAATCAAATTCGGCACGCTGTTGTAGCCAGTCATTATCTTGCCAGTCATATTGATTAGTGTTCGCAATATGTGATGTGGTATCAGGGCGTAATGCCATTGACTGTGCGTAAGGGTCTGTTTTTACTAACAGATCATTATGTTGCGTTAATATTTCATATTTATAACTATCATTAACCTGCAAATTTGGAATAAACAGCTCCCAAATTCCTGCGCCACCACGGCTACGCATGGGGTGACAGCGACCATCCCATTGATTAAAATCACCAACAACACTCACGCGCTGTACATTGGGCACCCATATTGAAAATAGGCAGCCTTTAATGCCATCAATGGTTTTAAGGTGAGCACCCATAAAACGATAGGCATGATGGTGCTTGCCTTCACCAAATAAATGGATATCTAGCTCACCAATCTGTGGCTCAAAGCTATAAGGTGAGACGCTGTTATGCAGGGTTTCTGTGCCTTTCTCTTGCCAGCATAACTGCCCGTGTGTACTCTGATATTTTTCTATCTGTTCTTTTTTTGCTAGCTCAATTTCAAAAATATCACTCTTAGGAATGCGTTGCATATCGCCAATATCAATGAGCTTAACGCTTTCAGCATAGGGGAGAAAAACCCGTACTAGGGGATTACCCTTTGCGTCATAATGCAACCCCAAAACTTGAAAGGGATCATGGTGTTTGCCCTGTTGTATACGCTCTAATTCTTTATTCATAATTTTTATTGTAGAAATTTAAGGCATTCTTCATATCGTTAAAAACTAGTTTACACGTTGTGGAATCGACGGCTTTATCCTCGTTTCCAAGGAATAAAGTGTAAACTGGACATGAAGGATGCCAAATTTAGGAGTGAAAATATTCGTTACCAGCGAGAGAGGATCAAATGGCAGTCGAGACGTGGCTGAAGCGTATTATCGTCCCGCTAACGCTATTTTTTTCCGTATATCAATGATCATGTCATTAGTAATTTGCGACCAATCAAAACGCCACTGCCAATTATCATCCATTGTTCCAGGTATATTCATACGCGCATCAGAGTCTAAGTGCAAAAAGTCTTGCAATGGCACAACGGCTAACTGTGCTTTACTCGCTAATGCCATTTCTATCAAGGCATCAGTAACCTTCTCAAGTGCATCTACGTTAAGTATCTGCATAATATAATGTTGCGTATCCGTATTTAGGCTTTGTATCCAACCTTCTGTTGTATCGTTATCATGCGTGCCTGTATAGGCAATACGATCATGATTGATATTCTTTGGTTTATGAGGGTTATCGTCAAAACCATCAAAGGAAAATTGCAGTACCGACATGCCTGGTAAGTGATATTTTTCACGTAAGCTAGTCACTTCAGGCGTGATAATACCCAAATCTTCAGCAACGACAGGGATAGCTCCTGTATCACTTGAAATGCTTTGTTGTAAGGTTTGTAGGAGTTGATCTCCAGCAACTTTTATCCATTCGCCCTCAACCGCAGTTTCGCATTTTGCATCAATGACCCAGACAGCTTCTAGTCCACGGAAGTGATCTATTCTGACCAAATCAAATAACTGTAAATGATTTTGTAGGCGCTTTAGCCACCAGTCAAAATCATTATCTTGCATTCGATCCCAGTTATAATGCGGATTCCCCCAGCGTTGTCCCGTTTCTGAAAAATAGTCGGGCGGAACACCCGCTACCACTGTCGGCATGCCGTTTTCATCGAGCAAAAAGCAGCGTTGATTGGCCCATACATCTGCACTGTCATGTGCGACAAAAATAGGCATGTCACCAAATAGATAAATTCCTTTCTTTGTCGCATCGTCATGAATTTCCTGCCAGCGTGTGTAGAGTTGATATTGTTGCCAGAGGATGTCGTTAATGAGTGCTATATTTTGCTGTTTAAAGACTTGTAATATGTGTGCATTTCTCTCTTTGTAAGGTGCTTCCCATTGATACCATGCTTGTGATGAAAAGACCTGTTTAAGCGCCATAAATAATGCATAGTCATCTAGCCAATAGTGTTCTTGTTGATACCAGTTTTGGAATTTTTCATCTGTTGCTAGTGACGGCGGTCGTGACTCAATCTCCATTAATGCAGGGTTGATGGCAAAGGCAGAATAGCATTGGTAAGGAGATAAATTTTCTTGTGGCACACCAAGCGGCAATACTTGCCATAGTTTTAGTCCAGCCTCTGCCATAAAATCTAGCCAGCGAAAGGCATCCTCATCCAGTTTACCAGAGGGCAAGCTAGTGGGATGGAGTAAAACACCACCAATACGTGTTTCCCCTTGCATAATATCTGTATATTTCATGTGATTACTCAGCATAAGGTAACTGCTCAGATAGTTGCGCTATTTTATTTGAGATTAAGGTGGAAGTGCGCCATTTATAGACTATAAATGAACGCTTTCACGCAGGATTTTGCCAAAATAGAGCACACTGAGGCGTTACTGTTTATTATTTATTTCTACGCATTGTCCCTGAATTTTCAGAATTTCCGCCGCCGAATGATATGGGTTGTTCTAATGTTTCAGGTGGCGTTAGCTTGATGATTTCATATAACAGCTTTAATTGAGTGCGAAATAAAATATCAAAATCACTCACACTTCCTGATGAGTTATAATCGCCAAACCACCAAAACCAGTCTGAACCTTCACAAATAGCCAACTGTAACTCGGCTTTTTTAACAACCTCACTAGATAGTTCTTCAGAGGCTATTTGCTCGTCATAGGCATGTTTTGCCGTCACCAGATATTCCCATGCACGGTTTTTATCGTCCTGACCTATCCATGTTGAAAATGAGCCATACACCCAGCTTCCAGAACATAATTGATCCACCGAGGTGGCATCTAGCTGGTCTGATAATTGCTCAAAGGTGCAGAGATTAATCTGTGGGTTGTTTGATAGCTTTTCATAAAGCGCATCCAGAAAATGATAGCCATTGTCAATATAGTATTCCCATGCATTTTCACCATCGAGAATAACGGAAACCACTTGCTCATCTGCATTATCACCAAGAAAATCATCAATATTTTGTAAATGCCCAACAAAATCATGTGCAGCATCTTGTGCATTCCAATGGCTATATTCAAAGCCAATAAAATCTGACAGACCATCATCACGAAAATACATTTTAGTCTTAGTATCTTGGTATTGATAAGGTTTGAATAAAGCACGTTTATTATTCATTTCATCTTGATTACAGCCGACCAAGTTACAAGTATTACGCCAAACATCTTCACCAGAAGCCGTCCAGCTAATATCAAACTTATCTAATAGTTGGATTGCATCTGGGCTAAGTCCCCCTTCTGAAAGCCAAACGCCCTTGGGTTTTTGTCCAAAATAATGCTCAAAAACCTCAATGCCTTTTTGCATATGCCAATAAGAACGCGACATGCCATCAGGATAGTTGTCACAGTTTGGCGCAGGGGCAAAGGGAAGTGAACACACCATATTGCCAAAATTATTGAGTAGCGGAATAATAGGATGTGCATAGGGTGTCATTGATAGCTCTATACGTTTTTGCTCTGCCAGCTTTTTATAACGTGGAATAATCCCTGCGAGTGCTTCATAAATAAGCTCAAGCAAATCATAGCGGTCTTCCAGTGTGTAATTGTGCTCTTTTTTCATTAATCGCTGTGCAACGGGGGTTTGCTTTAGAGAATGCCCCAACCATGCAAGGTGATACCACATTAAAAGATCTATAAAATATTGATCTTCCAGATAACCGAGTGGAAAGTGATGTTCAGCATCCACTTTACTGACGGCATCATCAAGGCATTCGACAATGCGTTTAAATGCAGGGTAGGGGTCTATTAATCGCGGTGCATAGCAGCGTTTGCAATCTTCAACGAGCTGTCTTCTATTTTCAATATCCGCAGGAATTTTTGTAACACCTGTTAATAAGGCAAGCAAAGGGTCTGACATTTCAACCCGTAATTCGCCACGTTGATTAAGAAAGCGCTCTAACTCGGTGACATAATCATCAAGTTGTTCTAGCAAAATCGGTGAAAAATTCACAACCGCACGCATTTTGGGATGATTTTCCAAATGCGTTGCCATATCCGTATAATCTTTTATGCCATGTAGGTACACCCAAGGTAATTGGTATTTACCCTCAAGACCTTCTCGATAATAAGGCTGGTGCATATGCCAGCAGAGTACGACGTTCAATAGGTGTGTCTCCAGTTTTCTCCATCATCCGACAAGGAGTATAATTTTTGATCTAACATAAGTGATGTTACTAAGACAACACCATCGGGTGTGACATGGAAGCGTTTAGCATCTTCGTCAAGGTCTTCACCGATAATCATATTATCAGGAATCACCGTGCCTTTATCAACAATCACGCGTGTAAGGCGACAGTTTTTACCAATATGTACCTTGGGTAAAATGACGCTATCTTTAATGATTGAACGGCTTTCAATGGTGGTTGCAAATGAAATAACCGAGCGTTTAACACGGGCACCAGAGAGGATACACCCCGCAGAAATAAGAGAGTCAATGGCTACACCACGGCGGTCTTCATCATCAAAAATAAATTTAGCGGGGGGGTTTTGGGTTTGATACGTCCAGATTGGCCAATTACGATTATAGAGATTTAACTCTGGCTCAATCTCACAGATTTCCATATTGGCTTTCCAGTAAGAATCCAGATTACCCACATCACGCCAGTAGGCTGGTTTTCCTGTTTTTTCATCACGAAAGGCATATGCCATTGCCACAGAATCTTTGATTTTGCGGGGAATAATATCTTTGCCAAAGTCATGAGAAGAATCTTCCATTGCGGCATCTTCCACCAGTGTTTCATAGAGAAATCGGGTAGAAAAAACATAAATTCCCATTGAGGCAAGTGCCATATCTTTTTTATACGGCATGGACTGAGGATTCTCAGGTTTTTCCATAAAATCTGAGATACGCATATCATCATCAAGAGACATCACACCAAAATCTTTTGCTTCCTCTAAGGGTACTTCAATACAGCCTACGGTAAAATCTGCCCCTGACTGAACATGCTGCATCAGCATTTTGGTATAGTCCATGGTGTAGATATGATCACCGCCAAGTACAATTACATACTCTGCGGCATGGCGTTGCATAATATCTAAATTTTGATAGAGCGCATCTGCGGTGCCTTTATACCATTCTTTCTCATCAGTACGTTGCTGTGCGGGTAGCAGTTCAACAAACTCCCCAATTTCGTCACGCATAAAGCTCCAGCCACGCTGTAAATGGCGTAATAAGGAGTGTGCTTTATATTGTGTTAGCACACCAATTTTACGCAAGCCAGAATTGACGCAATTGGATAGTGCAAAATCAATAATGCGATATTTACCACCAAACGGTACCGCAGGTTTAGCGCGCCATTTGGTCAAACCTTTTAACCGTGAACCTTCGCCGCCAGCCAGTATTAAGACTAGCGTCTTGCGATTGATTTCTGTGACCATACTGGGTTCTATATAGTATTGATAATTTTTAGATTGCTCTGTTGTCATTGGTGATTCCCCTCTCAAGGGCAAAATAAAGCGCACCTTGCAAACCAAGACGAGTATTGGTTACAAGGTAAAGAGCGGTTTGTTCCGCTAAGTGGCGCATTCTGCCTTTTTGTAAATAATGGTGTATGAATTTTTCTCCCTGCATCCATGGCAGGATATGTGTGGCGATACCCCCCGCGATATAAATACCACCTGCGGGTTTATAAAGTAATGCTAGATTGCCGATGTACGCACCATAAATTTCCACAAATAAATCAATGGCTGAATTTGCTTGATGATGCCATTGTGCGGTTGTATCCGTTGCAAGGTGATGAATTATTTGTGTCATTAATACGGTGTCAGTGTTCTCTGTACGCTGATCATCAGGATTTAAAAAGCGATAGAGCTGAACTAATCCAGAACCCGATAATATGCGCTCGTAGGAAACATGTGAATATTGTTGCTGTAAAAATGTTAATAAATCAATCTGTTGATCATTGGTGGGTGCAAAATCACAATGTCCGCCTTCGGTAGAAAATAATTGCAAATTTTCCTGAGTGCTGTCCATCCATGCTAATCCTAAACCTGTACCTGCCCCTGTGACAACCGTAATGGCTTGTTTTTTTGTATTGGCGGCGTTTAGTGTAATCGTATCTTCTTTCCTCAGATAGTTAACGCCCATTGCTGCTGCTTGGAAATCATTGATAAATAGTACCTTATCAATACTAAACTGTTGTTGTAATTGAGTTTCATCAAGCACCCAGTTTAAATTAGTCAGACGGCTGTAACCGTTATTAATAACCCCTGGTAGTGCGAGGCACATTATCTTAATTGTTGTTTGTTCTTTCTGCCTATTCTGTGCGGTTACTTTGGTGAAAAAATCTGCCAGTAAGAGGGAAAAATTACTAAAATCAGCACTGATATAACGATACTCGTATATTACAGTGGGTTGCTGTGAGGTTGAGTGAGTATCATACAAGCATAACCAACTTTTAGTTCCACCGATATCGGCGGCTAATATTTGCATGATAGAACCTGTGCCTCTATTTTTTTTTGTTTGGTGAGAAATTTTTCAAAGTGGCGTGGATCAAGCGTCAATAGACATTTCATCAGGAGTATTCCAGAGTAATTGATTGTTAATTTTTATTATTGCATCTCATGAGCGAGTAAATTTAGATTTCATAGCGTTACATTCAGACAGAGTAAATCAAGTCTGTAACCTTGAGCAAGGCATAAAAAAGAGCTATCAAATAATCTAATTTAAGAATCAAGTAAGACAAAAATCATGAGAAATTCAGTTTTTTGTCTGTTATTTTTACTAGTTAGTAATTTAAAATGATAATCAGAATTCTTACGTTCTTACCTATCAACCATACTATGATAATAATTAATCAATGCATTGGTTGATGAGTCATGCGACGTTGCAGGGTATGGCTGATGAATATCATTCAATATACGCTTGGCAAGTTGTTTTCCCAGTTCAACACCCCATTGATCAAATGAATTGAGATTCCAGATAATGCCCTGCACAAAAATTTTATGTTCATATAACGCAAGTAACATACCCAATGAGTGTGGGTTAATTTTATTAATTAAGAGTGTATTGCTGGGATGATTTCCCTCAAAGACCATATGTGGAATGCTGGCATCACCGCCCTCAAGAATTCGACCCGTTGACTGTAGATTAGCTTTGGTTTCTTCAAGGTTTCTGCCACGCATTAATGCTTCGGTTTGTGCAAACACATTGGAAATCATAATATCATGCTGCTCTTGAAAGACGGTATGCGTTTTCATTGAGACAATAAAATCAGCAGGCACCATTTTTGTTCCCTGATGCAATGATTGATAAAAGGCATGTTGCCCATTGATCCCTGATGTTCCCCAGATAATAGGCCCTGTTGCGTAATCTACTTTGTTGCCATAGCGATCAACTGATTTGCCATTACTCTCCATGTCTGCTTGTTCTAAGTATTGTGGGAGACTACGCAAATAGTCATCATAAGGTAAAATACCGTAGGATTCGGCATGGAAGAAATTATTATACCAAATGCCAAGTACCGCCATAATCACGGGCATATTTTCTTCACAGGGGGCGTTCTGAAAATGCTCATCCATTTCAAGCGCACCGAGCAGTAATTTATTAAAATTATCGGCACCTACGGCAATAACAATGGATAAGCCAATGGCAGACCATAATGAGTAGCGCCCTCCCACCCAATCCCAAAATTCAAACATATTATCAAGATCAATACCAAATCCCTTCACCCGTGTTGCATTGGTTGATACTGCAACAAAATGCTTGGCAATGGCTTTTTTATCTAGCTCCATATGGTCGAGTAACCAGCCTCTGGCAACGTTGGCATTGCTGAGCGTTTCTTGGGTAGTGAAGGTCTTTGATGCGATAATAAAGAGTGTTGTTTCTGGGTCTAAGCGTTTAAGTGCACACTCAATATGTGCGCCATCAACATTAGAAACATAATGTACTTGCAGATTTGGATAGTGGTAAGGTGTTAATGCCTCATACACCATACGAGGCCCTAAGTCTGAGCCACCAATGCCAATATTAACCACGTCGGTTATGGCTTTTCCTGTAAAACCTTTCCACTCACCAGACTGAACTTTCCTTGAAAAGAGCTGCATTTTATCAATAACGGCTCTTACTTCTGGCATTACGTCGTTGCCATCAACATACACTGGTTTATCTGTTGCATTGCGTAATGCGGTGTGAAGTACGGAGCGATTTTCAGTATTATTTATTTTTTCTCCGCTAAACATATGCTCCCGCCACTGATCAAGATTTGCTTCTCGGGCTAAATCACACAGTAGCGACATGGTTTCTTGAGTAATACGATTTTTAGAGTAATCGAGTAATAAATCTCCCTGCTGCAAAGAAAATTTCTCAAAACGCTGTGGATCAACACTAAATAATCGTCGCATATGTAGATTTTCTATTTTTTTATGGTGATCTTGCAACTTTGTATAAGAAGGGAGTTTTGAGAAAGGTTGATTTTTGGTGTTGTTCATAGGCGATCTGGTTAATTTTTTTTGTAATGAAGGACTTTAAATAAATAGAGTTCCTAGTGTGAACTTATAAATCAGCCATTGCAGACCGATCCAATAATACAATATCTTTTTCTCTACTTGAAATGGTGGTAATTGGCAGGTTTTCTCCTTCTTTCCATAAGGCGATACTGTCGGATTTGCTAGCACCTGTAATAATACGCAATAACGTGATGGTTTTACTAAGAGAGGTTGCACTCATGGAAACACGATTAGCGGGTGGTTTAGGTGCGTTAAAAACAGCATGTACCGCTTCATTCACCTTATGTGTATGCTTGGGAAACAGGCTAGCGGTGTGTCCATCTTCGCCCATGCCCAACATGACCAAATCAAAGGGATATGCAGAATGAAGGGTTTGCGCATATTCTGAGGCTGCTTTTACAGCACCTAATTCTGCGGGAATAAAATGAATATTTTCAGCAGGAATATCAACGTTATCTAAGAAGACTTGTTGAATCATAAAGCTATTGCGTTCACCATCCTCTATGGGTAAACAGCGCTCATCACCTAGGTAAATATGCCATTTTTCCCAAGAACAAGATGCTTTCGTCAGTAATTCATAGATACGTTTTGGTGTAGTGCCACCTGCCAGAACAATTTTGAATATGTCGCGTGCATCTATCGACTGTTGGGCGGCATCAATAATAATATCCCGTGCTGACAAAGCAACCGCTTCAGGGGTTGTTTTTATCTGCCAATGCGTGTTTTTATTTATTTTCATAATTACTCAGGGTCTAAGGAACTGCGCCAGTATTGTCCTTCTTTTTCAAATAAACGTAATGAGTCCTCGGGACCCCAGCTTCCCGCAGGATAGGTACGAATATAATCTTGATGCGTAGCCCATGAGCGTAATACAGGGTCAATAATTTGCCATGATGCTTCTACTTCATCCGAGCGTAAGAACAAGCTATGATCGCCCTCGATAACATCAAGTAGCAAGCCTTCATAGCCATCTCTGCCCGTTTCATCATTAAAACTGGCATCTAAGCTAATAACTTTGGTTTCCATATTCAACCCTGGTTTTTTAACGGTCAGCTCCATGCGTAGTGATGCGTCAGGCTGAATTCCGATTAATAGCCAGTTGGGTTTAAATTGCTCTAATTGTGAGGTACGAAAAAATTGTTTTGGTGTTTGGCGAAAGCAAATTGCAATCATTGAATGCTTTTCTTTCATGCGTTTACCTGTCCGCAAATAAAAGGGTACGCCACGCCAGCGCCAGTTATTAATGTAGAGCTTTAGTGCCGCGTATGTTTCGCAAACACTGTCTTGTGGGATATTTTCTTCTTGAAGATAGCTTTTAACCGCATTACCTTTAATATCTCCCGCCGTATATTGGGCGCGAAAAGAGTGGCTAGAAACAGCACCTTTAGGAATAGGGCTAATAGAGCGTAATAACTTTACTTTTTCATCACGCAAATCTTCTGCCTGCATGGACACAGGAGGCTCCATTGCGACCAGTGAAAGCAGCTGCAATAAATGACTCTGAATCATATCCCGTAATGCCCCAATGCCATCATAATACGCACTGCGTGAACCAATACCAATATCTTCTGCATGTGAAATTTGCACATGATCAATATAATTGCGATTCCATAAAGGTTCTAGTAATAAATTAGCAAAGCGGAATACTTGTACATTTTGCACCGTTTCTTTACCAAGATAATGATCAATGCGATAAATTTGGGATTCATTGAGATAATTTTCAAAATGGCGTTGCAGATCTCTAGCAGTTTCTAAATCAGATCCAAAGGGTTTTTCGACCACGACGCGTCGCCAACCTTGATCCTCTGCTAATAACCCCGCATCACTGAGTGAGGCGGCAATAGAGGCATATAAAGAGGGTGGCAATGAAAAATAAAAGGCGATATTTGGGGAAAACTTCGGCTGCTCAAGATGATGACTTAACTGTTGGTAGTCAGCTTCTGTTTTTAAGCCTGAACGTAAACAATCCAGATGGTGACAAAAGCGATCAAAAACCGCCTTATCCAAGCCCCCTCTGGCACGCTCATCAAGATCTTTTTCTACTTCTTTAAGCCAATCCTCACGTTTTGAAATACTACGTGCTACACCCAATATATGAATATTGTTGGGTAGTAAACCATCCATAAAAAGATGATATAAGGCAGGGATTAATTTGGTTCGTGCTAGATTGCCTGTTGCACCAATAATAACAAAAGTACAATTATCTAAAGATTGTTTCATTTATTTGTTGTCCAGTCCGTATGGAAAAACTCACCGCGAGGTTTATCAACACGCTCATAAGTATGTGCACCAAAATAATCACGTTGTGCTTGAATTAAGTTAGCGGATGTTCTTTCAGACGTATAGGCATCAAAGAAACTTAAAGCAGATGCAAAGGCAGGCATAGGAATGGCGCGTCCAACCCCATCTTGTACTGTTTTTCGCCAACCTGCTAGGGCTGCTTTGATTGCATTAATAAAGAAATCATCCATTAACAGGTTTTCTAATTGTGGGTTTTTATCATAGGCATGTTTGATATTATCTAGAAATGCACTACGAATAATACAGCCACCCCGCCATGTTAACGCAATATTGCCATAGTCTAAATTCCAGTTGTATTTTTTTGATGCCGCATGCATCAGCATAAAACCTTGCGCATAGGAAATAATCTTTGCCGCATAAAGACCATCGCGCAAAGCAGCAAGGGTAGTATCCATATACTTTCCTTCAAAGCGAGGATGCTCTTTGGCGGGATAGAGTTTGCTAACATTGAGGCGAGACTCTTTCAATGCGGATAGAGTACGAGCAAATACCGCTTCGCCGATGAGCGTCAGTGGAACACCTTGATCCAATGCGCTGACAGCAGTCCAACGTCCTGTGCCTTTTTGTCCTGCGGTATCTTGAATTTTTTCTAATAAAGGCTCACCATCGG
>JAGLBQ010000158.1 GCA_023146675.1 Cocleimonas sp.
TCGCCATATTCAATGCCATTATGCACCATTTTCACATAATGACCTGCGCCCCCCTCACCAATCCAATGACAGCACGGCTCACCCTCCACTTTGGCAGAAATAGATTGTAAGCATGTCTTAATGTGTGGCCAAGCGTCAGGGTTGCCGCCTGGCATAATCGCAGGACCATTTCGTGCACCTTCCTCACCACCAGAAATACCCACGCCAACAAATAAAATCCCCTGTTCTTTGAGTAACTGGGTGCGACGCACAGTATCAGGATAATGTGAGTTACCACCATCAATAATAATATCGCCCTTATCCAATAACGGGAGCAAGGCTTCAATCGTGGAGTCAACAGGATTACCTGCGGTAATCATCAACAATATTTGGCGTGGTTTTACTAATGAAGAAACCAGTTCTTGATGTGAATAACAGGGTGTAACCGATCTATCTTTAGCCTCTCCCTGTGTAAAGTTGATGGTGTTTTCTTTCTCACGATTGTAGACCGCTAAGTGAGCGTTGTTATCAAGAAGATTAAGTGCAAGATTTCGACCCATTACGCCTAAACCAATAAGTCCGATAGATGCCTGTTGCATTGTTTGTAACCTTTTATTTTATATATTCCAATAGGATATTGCTATGAATAGGCTACTGAGTAGTAACCTGAATCCCCGTACTATAGTAGAAGTATCGATTTAGACATTTAAATTATATTTATGAACGAATGATGTTTTTGATTATTTGAAGATAAGTCTATAAAAATACATACTTTATATAACCATTAATTTTATAGGTTAAATTATAATCAGGTCAAGGATTTTCATCAATAATCAGGTAGGTAGCATTATGGGCTTCAGAAACTACTAGCGGTAAATACAAATAATTTAGTATCTCTCATCAGAGATGAAAAGTAGTTTAGACTTTTGTATCCCGTATTCTGCTTAGGCTACGTAGGGGCTACAGGACTGTCAGCTGTGCCATAGGATTGATAATCCTCACGCCATAAAGGCATATTGAGTGAGGATGTGGTATTTATGCTATGGATTACCTATTTTATATCCTTTCTTAACCGCATGGACTGAGTCGGTAATTAATGCATAACTGAGTTGCTTATTAACTTTGTAAACTACTGCGGTTGCAATGCGTTCAGGTGGTAAGCCCACTTTTACAGCCACCTGGCGTTTTAGGTATTTATATTTAATTTCTTCTTTTTTCTCATAAGGATCACTGACTGTTTTCCCCGGCTTATAAATACCTAGAACATAACCTGGCTTAATTCCTTTTGTAGCACCGCGATCAAGAACAATAATCATGCCCGTGCCGCTAATCATATGTGCTTCATAAAGTGATAAGATGGTTGCACGAACTTTATGTTTAGGTGCTAGCATTGGTGTGTTCAAAACCACTTTTTCATCAATATTCTTTAGTAAACGGTCACCTTTATGCACTTCGCGCTTGGCGTTAAGAATGGTTGCAGTCGCTATTTCGCCTCTGCCACGGGTTATGCTTGCATCTGCGGTGTAGATAACCTCATAGCCGAGTAACTCTCTAGTTTCAGGATTATACAATGGTTTATTTTTACGAAAAATAGGGTAGTTTTTACCAACTGTACGATCGCGTAATTTCTTAATATAAACAGTCTGACCATTTTCAATAATCAAATGTTGATCTTGTCCGTCAACAATATAAGGAGCACGCTCAATGGTTTCCTTATCTAAAACACGAGGCCATGCAAGGAAGGGAGCAAGTGCAGATAATGGCTTGCCGCCACCAAGACGTTCAACACGAATTTGTGGAACTAATACCTCAACAATTCCACCATTTCTCTTTATTGTTCTGCGTGTCTGATAGATGTAGAGCAAATCACCAGGGTAAATAAGATGTGGGTTTTTAACTTTCTGATTTTTATCCCAAATTTCAGGCCAAAACCAAGGATCTTTAAGAAATTTATTGGCAATCCCCCACATAGTATCGCCTTTTTTAACTTTATAACGTGATGGTGCATCGCTCTTTACAGGGATGCGGATTTTTTTATACTTAGCTTGAGTCGCATAACCCCCCTTGTTATTGCCTTGTGGTAATCCATAGTGACTATCATAAGGGTCCGCTTTATATGGAATGGGTTTTAGTGCGGTTGGGTCTTTGATCTTTAATAATTTATAATCGCTACAACCTGAGGCAAGTAATACGGTGGTTGTTGATAGGATGATAGTAGTTCTAATGACTCGTTTGGCAAGCGACATGGTTAGAATATCTCTTATTTTTATTATTTTTTAGTATCAAGCTAGTGTATCTTAGGCATAATTATTATTGGAATAGTTTCTGACTGGTGGTTACGTCGGTTATTATTTTTCAATTTCTTTGGGAATGAAAGATGGCATTATTAGAAATACTACGCTTTCCTGATAAGCGTTTGCGTACAAAAGCAAAGCCTGTTGAAAGTGTTGATAACAAGGTGCAAAAGATAGTCGATGATATGTTTGAGACTATGTACGATGCGCCTGGTATTGGCTTGGCAGCAACACAAGTTGATATTCATCAGCAGATTATTGTCATGGATCTTTCAGAGGGTAAAAATCAACCTTTGTGCTTAATTAATCCAAAGATGATACATTCTGAAGGGGCTGAAAAAACAGAAGAAGGTTGTTTATCCGTTCCTGCTTATTATGCAAATGTGCAACGTGCGGAAAAAGTAAAAATAGAAGCGCTTGATAAACAAGGAGAACCATTTGAGCTAGAAGCAGATGAGCTGTTGGCAGTTTGTATTCAGCATGAAATGGATCATTTACAAGGGAAGCTATTTGTTGATTATTTATCGCCACTAAAGCAACAGCGATTGCTAAAGAAAATGGAGAAAATGATTAAGCAGAATACATAAGAAATCTTAAAAATCATGTATTACATTTCTAAGCAATAGTTTTATCAATACCCTTTGTGCAGCTTGCTTGGTTCCTTATCTGGATTTTATTAGAAAAAGGGTTTAAATAAACTTGACACTATTAGTATATTCCAGCA
>JAGLBQ010000159.1 GCA_023146675.1 Cocleimonas sp.
ACCAAAGATACCAAAAAGGGTGATGTCTACTTCTATGGGAATAAGGATGGTAAAGCCAATATCATCACCGCGCCTTACGAGCCAGCCCCTGAGCCACCAAATGAAGAATATGACCTATGGTTATGTACAGGACGTGTGCTTGAGCATTGGCATTCAGGCTCTATGACGCGTCGTGTTCCTGAGTTATATCGTGCCGTTCCTGATGCCTTGGTTTATATGCACCCTAAGGATGCTAAAAAGCGTAAATTACGGGATGGAAGTAAGGTTAAAGTCTCTTCTATTCGGGGTGAAATCATTACCAAAGTTAGCACCCGTGGACGTAATAAACCTCCTGAGGGATTAGTCTTTGTTCCTTGGTTTGATGCGTCGCGTTTGATTAATAAACTAACACTTGATCAAACTGATCCCTTATCGAAGGAAACAGATTATAAGAAATGTGCCTGTAAGATTGAGAAAGCGTAAAGCTTTTGGGTAATTATATAGGGTAATATAAGATCTATTAGGATGCACAGTGTGTTGTTGTGCATTCTCATCGGTCATATGTTCACCTGAAACGACAGGGCTTATCATGTCGTCTCAGGAATTATAATTACCCCATCTTAGAGGTGACACAATGTCTAGTTCCCAATCCAAAAAGTCTCAAAGTACAAAACGAGTGGTATCCCGTCGGCGCTTTTTAGCAGATATGGCAGGAACTGCCTGTGGTGTGGGATTATTTGGTTTGGGTATTGGTGTTTATTCACAATCAGCAAATGCAATCAAGTCGTTGGCAATACGACCACCTGGCGCACTGGCAGAAAAAGAGTTTTTGTCCGCGTGTACACGGTGCGGTATTTGTGTTCGGGATTGTCCGTATGACATTTTAAAATTAGCCGAAGTGGGGGATGGCGTCGCAACAGGGACACCGTATTTTATTGCACGAACGGACCCTTGTGAAATGTGTGAGGATATTCCCTGCATTCCAAACTGCCCAACAGGTGCTTTGGACCATAGTTTGACCGATATTAATAAGTCAAATATGGGCACTGCCGTCTTGATTGATCAGGAAACCTGTATTGCCTTTTTAGGATTGCGTTGTGAAGTTTGTTTTAATGTCTGCCCTGTTCGTGGCGAAGCGATTACGTTGGACATGCGACATAACGACCGTTCAGGACGACATGCCATGTTTATTCCTGTAGTGCATTCAGATGCATGTACAGGCTGTGGTTTATGTGAAAAGGCGTGCATTTTAGAGAATGAATCCGCCATTAAAGTATTGCCAACCCATTTAGCAAAAGCAGATTTTGCACAGCATTATCGTTTGGGCTGGGATGAGGCAAAAAAAGCGGGCAAAAGCCTGATAAAGACAACGGATGAGCATAAATACAACCTGCCTGACGGGGTGCGTTATGACCATCATGGAGAAGGTCTGATTACCGATGAAGGGGGGAATCCTGTTATTAATCTCCCCAGTAAAAAAGAGCCTGAGACACTGCCAAAAAAGAGCAATCCATTGGATACATTGAATAATGGCATTCAGGAGGCTAAATAATGGCTAAGTTAGAGGTTGGTAAAGAAGCGATTGAGAAAAAAGGTTGGTGGAGAGCTTATAAATGGCTAATTCTACGGCGTGCAAGTCAGTTAGGCATCTTGGGATTATTTATGATCATTCCAATCTGCAAAATGCTGAATCCTGAAGGAGATTGCGCACTAGGCTGGATTATTAAAGGCAATTTGTCATCCAGCAAGTTGTTTGATGCCATACCGATGACCGATCCGTTGTTATTTTTACAAATGATCGCTTCAGGTTTTACCAGTATTGCGATTGAAGCCGTTATTGGTGCGGTGATCATTTTAGTCTTTTACTTTTTGGTCGGTGGGCGTGTTTTTTGCTCATGGGTTTGCCCTGTCAATATGGTGACAGATGCAGCCTTTTGGTTACGTCAGAAACTAGGGTTAAACGGTGTTGGAACACGTTTTACACGTAATGTGCGTTACTGGATGCTGGGGATGATTTTAGTACTGTCTGCGGTCACTGGTTCGCTGGCTTATGAGTTGGTAAATCCTGTTTCAATGTTGCACAGGGGTTTATTTTTCGGCATGAGTTTGGGCTGGATTGTGATTGCCGCCGTGTTTATCTTTGACTTGTTTATAACCAAGCGAGGCTGGTGTACGCATATTTGTCCAATGGGTGCTTTTTATGGTTTGGTTGGTAAAGCGAGTCCATTAAAAGTCAGAGCGGATGCTAGAGATAAGTGTAATGATTGTGGTGATTGTTACGCGGTTTGCCCAGAAGCACAGATTTTAAAGCCTATCCTAAAAGGCGAAAAGAAAGGAATTTTGCCTGTCATATCAGCAGGAGAATGCACAAACTGCGGGCGTTGTATTGATGTTTGTGGTGAAGAAGTATTTGAGTTTGGGAATCGTTATAAGCGCTGAATCTGTCACACCATAACAGCCTCAGATAATAATCATTCTCAAAAAATATAAAACGTACATTATTATTATACCAAAGAGAGTCTGATGGAGACTGTTATGAAGAAACCGTTATTAATAACAATCGTTGGAGCGTTGATGTTGTTGCAGGCTCCCCTAGTAATAGGTGAGGAGACTGTCACGATTTCAGTCAAAGATCTAAAGGCACTGAAATCCCTTTGTGCGTCAATTGATGGTGCTAAAACAACGGCAGCCGCACCAATATCGTCTAGCGCTCCTGCTGCGGTAGTGAGTGCTAGTCCTGATATTGGCAAAGCCGTTAAGGTCGCGTCACTTAGAGGCTTTCATGAGCTAGACAAAGATGCCAAACCAGTAGAGAAAAAGAAGCAGTTTAAAATAAGTGGTGGTATTGAAAAAAATTGGACGCTACAACCACCTAGTATTCCACACAGCATTGAAAAAGATCGAATTACACTAAAAGGCAATACGTGCATGAAGTGTCATAGCAAAGCCAATCACGAGAAGGAAAAAGCCCCGCAAGCAGCAGAAAGCCACTACAAGACACGCGATGGAAAAAAACTGGAAAAATTATCACCGCGTCGTTATTTCTGTGTGCAATGCCATACGCCACAAGCGGATGCTAAGCCTCTCGTTGAGAATATTTTTTAATTTACACCGTATTTAACGGGATGGATGACGTATGACACAAATAAAAGATCGCAAGCGAATGGCAGGATTTTTCATTAAAGGTTCGCTACTCACAGGTATTATCGTTGGGATCATATTATGGGGTGGTTTTAACTGGACGATGGCGCTGACTAATACTGAGCAATTTTGTATTTCTTGCCATGAAATGGAAGATAATGTGTATAAGGAGCTACAGGAAACAGTTCACTGGAGTAATCGTACGGGTGTTCGTGCAACCTGCCCTGATTGTCATGTACCAAAAGAGTGGGTGCATAAGATTATTCGTAAGATCAAGGCATCCAATGAGGTTTACCATAAAATTATGGGCACCATTGATACCCCTGAGAAGTTTGAAAACTATCGTTTAACCATGGCGATAAGTGAATGGAAACGCATGAAAGCAACCGACTCACGCGAATGCCGAAATTGTCATAACTTTGCCTCGATGAACTTAGAAAAACAAGAGCCACGTAGCGCTGAACGACATGATCCGCATGTATGGGAAGTGGTTGACGGAAAAACACCGTCTAAAACCTGTATTGACTGTCATAAAGGCATTGCACACCACTTGCCAAAAGGCTGGGAAGAAGCCGCTAAGAAAGCAGGTTTGCAGGACTAGTCATAATCTCCTGACCTAAAAAAAGCTCTCATTATGAGGGCTTTTTGGTATCCTTATCTATTAACATCCAAGACAGTTGTAACCTGCTTGATTCATACCGCCACAAGCCTTTCTGGTCTGTTCTAGGCATTCAGTCGCTTTTTTCCAAAGCGCGGTGTACTTCATTTTTCTCAAGGCTTCATCAAAACTACAGTGATCACTATGCATCACTGCATTGATATTCTTTTTCAATTGCTCAATATCTGCTACAGCCTGTTGATACGCGATGCGCTGTTTAATCGTTTGTGGCGGCTGACCTTTCTTGTCATCGGTTGCCGATGTAGATTGCTCCTCGTTTAAGTCCAGTGAACCCGTTAACCAGCGTCTTTTTAGACTGATAAAGTAAGCAATAGGATTGCGTATTTTACCCTTGCGTAGGCAGGTGGCGAAATAATCCAAGAGGCGTTGCGCTTGTTGAGGAATATTAAGAGGAGCAAGGTGACGGATAATCAATTGGCGTA
The DNA here is from genome assembly GCA_023146675.1 of Cocleimonas sp. GTDB lineage: Bacteria > Pseudomonadota > Gammaproteobacteria > Thiotrichales > Thiotrichaceae > JAGLBW01. The sequence goes on from JAGLBQ010000159.1 coordinate 4,222, forward strand.
ATTTTTTAGGAAAACTATCAGAAAAATGCAGTGAAAAAGGAGTAGGTTTAACAGGATCAGCATGAGAGGGTGAGGGACAACGAGGTGATAAAAGAACGGGGTTCGCTTCACCGTTGAGAGTCGCCGATGCTTCTTTTTTGCACTTTTCAGGAGGGTTATACAATTGAAACGCAACCGTTTCATCAGCCAATGTATTTTGATACACAGCAGATAATAAACAACGTGGATCATTCGTGGTTGAGTCAGAACTTGCTTTTCCCCAATTTGGAAAATCGAAATTAATCGACATCCATTTGCCATAATGTCCCTGATGGGTAAGAATAATATTTAAAGCCTCTAAACGGCGCACTGACTCATTCGCATGGTCACGTCGAATCCCTGTTAGCTGCTCTAAACGCGTGCCATTCATATCATCTTCGCGTTTATCGTAGGCGATAGTTTGATCATAAATAGTCGTTAAAATACGCATATCACGAGCGGTTAGTGGCGCAATGGAAAGTTGATGAATAAAGGCAGTGCCGATTTGAGCGACATGCTCAGGCAGTAGATTGAGTTTATTTTTAGCACAACGGGAAGCGTTGGCTGAATTTTTTGGGGCAATATCCCCAGCGGTAGCGTACAATATCGCTTGCATAATCAATCTCGCTTTAGATTGTTTGTGAAGTCCCACTGGTTTGTTTCCAGCAAATCAGCAGGGCGTTAATTTCATCATTTCATCAGCAGATTACACGCATCTGCCAAGTGCCTATTACTAGACTCCCTTTCATTGAGAAAAGCAAGAGCAAAATATAAGCAGTTGATAAATCCCCATTTTTGCACCAACGTCTAACCTTCTTTTTTAAAAGCCCATCAGATCACAGCGGCAAAAACAGGTCGTTGTTTATTTTGTTATTTGTCTCTGTGTGCCCTATTTTGGGGTGGGCATTTTTAGAACAATGCAAAAGTATTGACTAACTCACCTTTCTAATCTCCAACACCGCATTGCTATTAACCTGATCAATCAACCGAATCACCTTGCTCACATCCGCATCCTCAAATATCCCAAACAAACTTTGATCATGAAGATCAGTAAACGGTGCTTCAAACAGCATCTTCTTATCAATCATGCCATTTTTAGTCAGGTAGCTAATAATCTGATTAATAAACGTCATTTGATCCGCACGTAGATTACCTGCTTGAATAAACGTTGCAAATGCCGCCTGAGCCGCAGCAACGTCTAGCCCAACAATGCCACGAATAAACTCACCTAACGGTTTATCACCAAAGTGTTTAATATAGTCTTGCTTGGTGCCAATGGTCGCGCCATCAAAGAGAATATCCTCCAGTGTTTGCAGATCCATTGCCGTCATCGGTTTATTACTTTTTAACTTTTGAATCACTAGATGATCTTTATGTTCACGCACATAGGAGGCAACGCGGTCTTGATACGTTTGTAGTCTGCCGTAAGCGGGAATCAGATCATGCTCTTTAATACCGTCATGATCCAAGCTATCTTCAAAGCTTATTTCGATAGTCACTTGTTTTTCTTTATCCAAATACTTCATCAAATCACGCAATGCCAAGCGCACTTCATCAAGACGATTCACATTTACCGCCTGCCAAAACTGCTCTGTTTGCAGTGCTTTTAATAACGGCACTTGAGCTTTAATTTCATCAAGATTTTGTTTTTTAAGTAGCTCTGAAGCACTGTTTGATATTTTCATAATAGTGCTATCTGTGCTGTATGCACCCGTGAGTAGTGCTAATTGATAATTTAAAATCAGCACATCAAAGCATTTTGCAAACTCATCATCCTCCTTATTAGCAGGGATTAGTGCGGATATTTGTGGGTTAATTTCCAGCATGTCGCTCTTGCTAAGCTGCTGCCAACGTGCCGCCTGACTGAACTCAACCACCGTCTTCAGTTGAGCTTTTACCCTAAAGCCTGCATGATTTAACGCTAAAACGGCTTGATGTAATTCTGTTAAATAGCCCTCTGCCAGCGCATTTTCCTCCTCAGAACGCTCTACTTTTTCACGAATCAAGAGTCCAATTTCTAGTTTGGCTTCAAAACTTTTTTGCGTCAGGCTTTTTACCAGCTTGCTTTCAATACCATCAGGTGTTTCACCGAAAAACTCAAAATTCTGACAAAAATCGAAAATTAAAAAATGCTTTTTATGCTTACCATGCCCAAATAAATGCGCACATAAGCGCGTTCCCCGACCAATCATTTGCCAATATTTCGTTGCTGATTTGACAGGCTTAAAAAACACCAAATTCACCACACGCGGCGCATCAACGCCTGTATCCATCATATCCACCGACACAGCGATCTGCGGATCATTCTCTTCATGCGCATCCACAAAATCTTCTAATAAGCTTTGTGCTTTGGATTCATAATTATCAATTACGCGCAAAAAATTGCCAGAATACTCAGGGTAATTGTTATTAAAACGCTCTTCTATAAACACCGCATGATGATGATTTTTAGCAAAGATAATCGTCTTTCCAAGCTTCTCCTCACCTTGAACTTTAATCCCCTCGGTCATTAAATAATGGAGTACTTGATCCACCGTATTGGTGTTAAATAACCATTGATACAGCGCCGAGCTAGCAATTTCAGCAGCCGTTTCATCTTGTGTCGGGTCACCAAACTTATCTTCGTATTGCTGTTTTTCTTTATCTGGTAGCTCACTGTATTTCACCCCTTCACGCATAAATTTCAGTGGCACCGAGATCGCTCTAGGCGGTACTAAATGCCCTTCGCGCACTGCACTGTCCAGCTCATAGGCAAAGGTCGGGTTATTATCCTCAATACCAAACAAACCATAGGTGTTGTAATCCACCTCTGATTTTGGTGTGGCGGTTAAGCCAATCAGCATCGCATCAAAATAATCAAAAATAGCCCCGTATTTTTGATACACCGAGCGATGCGCCTCATCGACAATAATCAGATCAAAATGCCCCACACCATAAAAACGCGCGTCATTATCACCCATGCCATCAATGCGATTCATAATAGTCGGATAGGTCGAAAAGACCACTCGTGTACCGTCGTCCTCTTTTTCTTTGGTTAAATCAATAGCAGAAAGGTTGGGTAAATGCTCATTAAAGGCTTTTTTTGCCTGTGTTACCAAGGCATTACGATCTGCTAAAAATAGCACCCGCTTAACCCAATTACATTTACTGAACATATCCACAATCGCAGCAGAAACACGTGTTTTACCGCTCCCTGTTGCCATCACCAAAAGGCTACGGCGTGAGCGTCCTCGCAGTTCACCCTCACTATTAACGGTGACACTATTTTCCGCCACTCGTGTAATCGCCTCAAGCTGATACGGTCGTTGATCACCCGCAATCGCTAGATTAACCTCAAACTCGCGCACATCACGGCGCGTCCTGCGACGATCTATTAACAGTTGTAACTCATCTTTACTATAAAAGCCCTGCACCTTGCGCTCAGGGTAAAATTGATCATCCCATAAAAAGGTCTCAAAGCCATTGCTATAGAAAATAACAGGGCGCTGCCCGTGCATCGCCTCTAAACAATCCGCATACAACACCGCCTGATGCTTACCATTACGCGCATCAAGCATTGTCTTTTTTGCCTCGATCACCGCCAATGGCAAACCATCATCACCCCACAGCACATAATCTGCATAACCCTTGCCGCTAGGATTGGTGCTTGTAGGCATCCCCCGTACCTCATACTCCAGCTCATAACCTTCACGCAACGCATCCCAGCCACATTCTTTTAAATAAAGATCAATATAACGACGGCGCGTCTCCGCTTCTGACACTTCCAGTGGCACAGCCGTTGTTATATCAACCGACTGTTCACGCTTCTTTTTCAATGTAGCGATTTTATTTTGTTCTTGCTCTAATTGTTCTCTTAGCTTGCGATTATCTTTTGCTTGTTCCGCTATCTTCTTCTCCGCCTCACGTGCTTGGCGGTTTTTATAATCAATATTATTTTGCAGCTTTTTAATCCGCTTAGCATCATCCTTATTACTAAGCTGTTTGACGACAGGGCGTGGAATTAAGGTCTCATTAAATCGTTGGGCTTGCGGGGTTTGTTTAGCGTAATAAATCGCTAGATGCTGCAAAAAACGAAACAGGTATTTCAGTGAGGCTATCCCTTCTTGTTGCTTTACTGGTTTGCCATGAGCGGCAATATTTCCTATTTTTCGTATGAGATGCAACTCATTCAAAAGCGCTTGCTGAAACAGCTCAGTAAAACAATGCTCATGCATAAGCGTATTAAGATCAGCCTGCCAAGGGCGGCTAAGATTACGGTCATTTTCATAAAGCCAATTAATCGCATTCTCTAAGGTACTACGGCAAAAAATAGCAGTGGCTCTCGGTGAATCAAAAGCAAAGCGTTCAGCCTCTATGGCATCAACATAGAGTTGCGGGAAATCAGCTCGAATAAATGTGAAATTGCTCATTGCATTGCCCTTAATACCAATAGTAATGCTTGAGTATTAAGCATGGTATTTAAAAAATCAAATACTTAGTGTAATTTGAAACCAAGCACTTCTAATAAATAACACTTTTCTGTTTCATGAAGGATGCCTGAACATCTATACTATTCATCCTGAAAATACAAAAATGGATTAGTAACTCTAATCCCCTCCTTATCATAAGGCTTATCCAAGCTTGCCACTATCTGCGTTGTTTTTTTAGGATTTAACCGCTTTTTATAATATTTCAATGCAGATGATATTCCATCATCGCTGTATTTAACTTCAATCAACTCCTCTAATTGCCCTTCTATAATCAGTGCGAAGTCCACTTCACGTCCTTCTTTGTCGCGTATATAGCGTAATTCACAGCGATACCCTTCATGATCTTCCAAATAATGTAATCTCTTTAGCAAGTTGGTTGCGATTAGGTTTTCAAATTTAGCGCCTTTATCGCCAACTACATCCGCATTATCAAAAAAATAGACTTTCGGTGGTTTTAAAATAGCACGTGGAACGGATTGTGTATGAGGAATAACCTTAAATAATAGGTACATACGCTCTAGCGATTCCAACCAAGACTTTGCAGTGAGTGGGCTAATTTGAATATCCTGAGCAAGATTAGAGACAACAACTAAACCGCCCACCCGAGCCCTTAATAAATCTAAAAATAGACGCAACCCCTGAATATTTTTAATACTCTCAAGATCACGAATATCTTCTTGCAAGACACGGTCAAAGCGCTCTTTTCGCCAGCGACGACTATCACGATGATTATTACTAAGAAAAGGTTCAGGAAAGCCGCCCATCGTCATTAGCCGTTGCAACGCTTGTTGCTTGTCAATTTCAATCGGCATTTCATTCAGCGTAAACGGGTGTAAACGCCAATAGTGATAACGCCCTAATAATGAATCCCCTCCTTGTCGATACACATCCAAGCGCGCGGAGCCTGTCACCAATATCTGATGATGATCGCCGATTACATCATAAAGCCCCTTGATCCAGCTTTTCCATTGTGGGTATTTATGTAGCTCATCAAAAATCAGTAGCGTATCATCCCTGCTCCATTTTTTTTGTAAGATAGCCTGACGATCTTCATCATAATCCCAGTTAAAATACCTCCCCTTCATGTCAGCTAAAAGGCTTTTAGCCAGCGTGGTTTTACCCACCTGTCTAGGACCACCAATAAAGACCATCTTCTTTTTTAAATCTTGTTTAATATCATTTGTTATATATCGCATAACATGGCTATTTTACAGTGTACTTCAAAAGGGTCAAGTCTGTTTTAAAGTACACTGTAAAATAGCCACTATGTACCTCTCGTTACGAGGTTCAGGTTTTATTAGTAACAAGCTACATGATGGCTATGATTTATTTATTGTTAATTCACCTTTAAAAGCACGTTGTAGCAGGCTATTAAATAGTGCTTCGGATTTTGCTAGGCTGGCTTGGGCTAGGTGTTTTTGTTGTTCGATTTTTTCTATGTGTTGGGCGAATTGCTTTTGTAGTTTGATGGGAGGAAAAACTATTTTTATATTCTGTAGCTCCTGAGCATTAATGTTTGCCATACCTACAATGCTTTTGCACATATGATTTAATACTAACTTCCCATATTTAGAGTTCAGATAGCCCCAGATGAAATATGGGTTAGCTTTTTCATTTGTTCGTACTCGTATTAGGTAACCTGCAATAGCCATTGCTTCATCTTCATTAAAAAGCCCCGTCTTACCAACTAATTCTTTACTATTTGTTCTATTGAAAAGAATATCACCTCTTTTAGCTAAGAATTTGGGTTTTTCTTTTTCACTCAAATCAATGTATTTCAATGAACTAAAATCCATTTCACCTTGGTAGGTAATATTATTCATTCTTAGATATGGATATTCACCTTTAGCCTGTGCTTTTGAGCTAGTCCCATAGTTTACTGATGATACTAAATCACGAATTGTACCTTTTTCAAAATTATGCTGATTAGTCACAGGATCACCAAACAT
>JAGLBQ010000016.1 GCA_023146675.1 Cocleimonas sp.
CGCTGGAATGTCATTAAAGATAATTTTGCTAAAAGTCAAATGAAGGGTAATGAAGAAGCCATTATCGGCACTGAGATTGTAGAGCGCCTTGGGGATATGGCAGTTGGTTTGCAACAGGTTAACCTTGCGTTAAGTAATAGCACAGGTAATGACAGACTAGCAGAAATGGTTGATCATCTTAAACAGGTGAATACCTCGCTGAGTAATACGGATGAAAATACCAAGTTAACGCATCAATTAACAAAAATTGATAATACGATGCAATTGATTGGCAAAGTATTATTAGCATCAAATGACAAGTCAACACTCAGTACACAGTTGGAGACTATTTCTAAAAATATACAGGGCTTAAATCAATCCTTATCCGCTACCAACCACAGTGATGAGGTGGTTTCAAGACTTGGGCTAATTGCTAAAAAGCTACATGCTATTGAACATAGCGCAGGTTTAACGAATTCTGGAGAGGTTATTTCAGAACAGCTTGGGCAGCTGGTCAATGGGATTATGGGTATCCATAATGAAATAGCTAAGGCATCAGCAGCGGAAGTGCAAAAGGCAGACTGGTTAACGCGACGGATGGGGAAGGCGGAAGATTCTTAAGAGCCTCTTAGAAGTGAAAGTTAAAGAGATATTAAAGCTTTCACCTTTCACTTCATTATTTAATTCTTAATTACAGCATCCCTCTAAAACAATATTTCCATCAATTAAAGCAGTGATAGAGTAAGAATAATTAATTTCAGACATTCCATCATTACAGGCTTCTTCATGGGTGACAATAAATGCTGAATGATTGGCAGTAACGGCTTTTGTTACCCGAATACCCATATTAAGTGGTCTTCCTGAGGGTACTTTTTGCAAGCTAATGGGTGCCTTAAAATTACCCATATCAGCACTAGAATAGTCGACAGTATTATTTGCCGTTATTCTTAATGCCCAAAACGGCTCTGTTCCAGAGCATTGAAACGTTTGAAAGGCCGTTGCTGTTTGCTGGCGTAGATAGTAGGCGTTAACCCATCCCTCTTTGTCATTCCAGCTGATTTTAGACCATCGATTCCCACGATTTCTAATGGATGTTAGTACGACAATTTGTTTGGCATTATAGGGAAGCGAACTGATGATTGGTGAGGAAACCCGAGAAGCACTACGCACATTGAGAGAGTCTGTTGCGTTAATATTAGTGACTTCATATAAATCAGCGACGGCAATACTTGATAAAAACAAGGTTGAAAAAATAAAGATTAAAATTTGTTTCATGATATAACTCCTTTGGTTTTTTTATATCTATATAAATCAGTCTTATTAGGATAGGGAAGGTTCACCTACAATGAAAAAATATAGTATGGTCAAGGGTATTTTTAATACTTGAAGCATTAAGCATAAAAAAAGGTGATCAATTAGATCACCTTTTTATTTTAGTCTAGAAAAAGCTATTTTAGCTTATCGACCATAACGATGAGAATGTCCTTTATCCTGATAAGGATGTGAATGTGTTGTTGCGCGTGTTAAAGAATTTGCAGGATGCGTATGGTTATTTCCTGATTGATTACGACTTCCATTGCTTGGACACTGATGGCGATGCATTCTGCCTCCACCTTTATGCCCATGCTTAACAGCGCTTACACACTGGCTTTTACCATGTGTGTGTTGCAAACGGTTTGTTTGTGCAACTTGTTGACGACCTTTGTTACCCTGACAGCTATAACGATGAGAATGCTTGTTTGCACCATTTGCATGAGTATGAGAGATAGAACGCGTACATTTGTTGGCGGGATGTTGATGTGTATTGGCATTTTTCATAGGTGTATAAGCAATTTTTTGCTGATTATTGTTTTTACAACTATAACGATGGGTATGAGTTCCTTTGCCATTTGCATGAGTATGAGAGATAGAACGCGTACATTTGTTGGCAGGGTGTCTATGGGTGTTGGCATTTTGAGCGGTGAGCTGTTTGCCATAAATATCAGTCTGATTACTCCTTGATTGCTGACGTCCTTTTTGACAACTGTAACGATGCGAATGCTCAGAAGGACCTGCGTGATTATGGGAGATCGAGCGAGTACATTTATTCGCAGGGTGGGTATGGTTATCAGTTGCTGTATTAGTTGTTGTATTAGGAGTGTAAGCGGTATAAGTATTAGTAGCAGGCTCTGGATTGTAATAAGTTTGTTTCATATTATTATTTGTAGTGCTAGCAACAGTACTTAAATAGCGCTTATTAACCCAGCCAGATTTTCCATCCCACTTGACTTCTACCCAAATAGAACCGCCTATATCTCTTTCACTGCTGGTAATTTTAATTTTATTTGCACTCGCAGGGATTTCACCAATTACATCATAGCCTGTACCAGCGCCACTACGAACATTTAATGTATCCCAAGAGTCAACATTAGTGACTTGATAGTTTGTAGCAAAACTTGTTTGCATGGCACCACAGCTCAAAGCTAGTGTGCTTGCTAAAATTATTGACTTTAAATGACGTCGTATCTTCATAGTATTGATAGTCCTTTACCTATTTGTTAAAAATGGTGGAAAATAGCAGCTATTCTTAGTTGCTATATTTTTTAAAAAAATTACGCAGATATTGCTTACAAACCTGAGTCCTAATAAGCGTATTTGTATAATATAGTTTAGGTTATACAAATTTGCATGAGAATCAAGCTGTTTTTTTTAAACAAGCCTAAAAAAAAATCATGTAAGATGTTGTTTTTACTTAAATACGTATAAAAAATATACGTAATGTACTGAGAATAAAACTAAAATTGGGTTATTTGCAAAATAATGCGGCAGCTACATTTCTATCATCTGCCATTAAAATATTAAAGGTTCGGCAGGCTGCTTGTGTATTCATTACTTCAAAGCCAATCCCAGAATTAACCAGATTCAAGTAGATCTCTTTTTCAGGAAATACCTGTTTAATACCTGTACCTAATAAAATAACCTCGGGTTGTAATGCAAATATTGCCTCTAAATGTTGCGCTTGAAGGTCAATAAAGGTTTGCGGTTGCCAATCAGAGTTGAAATGGTTTGGTGTCAGAATAAAGCCCTGATTAAAGCTGTTGTCGTTAATGCGTACGCTCTGGTCATCATAGCCTGTGATTGTAAACTGGGTGTCATCGTGCTCTTCACTAAATTTCATATTGATCTAATTTTGCTGTTTTGAATCACATGCATCTTACACTATTGACACTGCCCTAATGCAAATGTAATGTGCTGACTTCCAAAAAATAGTAAATAAAAAGGTAATAGAATGAATCCTGTAAAAATAGGTTTGTTGGGTTTGGGGACTGTCGGTGGTGGTACTGCAACGGTCTTAAAACGTAATGCAGAAGAAATAGCACGCCGAGCAGGACGAGGCATTATTGTGGATTATGCCGCGACACTAGAACCTGAGCGAGCAGGTGAGCTAGGATTGTCTGATTTACGAATCACGCAAGATGCCTTTGATGTTGTCAATGACCCTGATATATCCATTGTTGTTGAGCTCATTGGTGGCTATTCACCTGCCAAAGAATTAGTGTTACAAGCGATTGAAAATGGCAAACACGTGGTCACTGCAAATAAGGCATTGATTGCGGTTCATGGTAATGAAATTTTTGCTAAAGCACAGGAGAAAGGTGTAATGGTCGCATTTGAAGCGGCGGTTGCAGGGGGTATTCCCATTATTAAAGCATTACGTGAAGGGTTAGCCGCTAATAAGATTGAATGGCTAGCAGGCATTATTAATGGCACAGGCAACTTTATTCTCACTGAAATGCGGGATAAAGGACGTGCATTTGATGATGTATTAGCAGAAGCACAGGCTTTAGGTTATGCAGAAGCTGACCCTACCTTTGATGTAGAGGGAATTGATGCGGCGCATAAGTTATCCATCTTGTCATCGATTGCTTTTGGTATTCCATTACAGTTTGAAAAGACATATACAGAAGGCATCAGCAAAATTAGTCGTGATGATGTGACGTATGCATCTGAACTGGGTTATAACATCAAGCACCTTGGTATCGCGCGTCGTACAAAAGAGGGGGTAGAGCAGCGCGTTCATCCAACCATGATCCCTAAAACGCGTCTGATTGCCAATGTCAATGGTGTCATGAATGCTGTCTTAGTGAATGGTGATGCAGTAGGGCATACCTTATATTATGGTGCGGGCGCGGGCGATGAACCAACGGCATCCGCAGTCGTTGCTGATATTATTGATGTTGTACGGGTACTTACAACAGACCCTGAAAACCGCGTTCCGCACTTAGCATTCCAGCCTGATTCATTAGCCGATACTCCCATTGTCTCAATGGATGCTATTGAGACAGGATTCTATCTGCGTATGCGTGCCGCAAATCATGCGGGTGTTCTTGCAGAGGTCACTAAAATACTTGGTGAAAGAAATATTAGTATCGAAGCCTTTATCCAAAAAGAACCCAGCGAAGATGCCGATAAAGTTGATATTATCTTGCTCACCCATCGCGTTAATGAAGGTGACATGAATGCTGCTATTAAAGAAATAGAAGCGCTGGATGTCATAACGGGTGATGTTATGCGCATTCGAGTGGAGTCGTTAAAATGAAATTTATAGAAACGCGTGGTAATGATGGTCAATCACCACTGCAAGTGAGTTTTTCAGAAGCGATTTTATCACCCATGTCATCTTTTGGCGGTATTTATGTGCCAGAATCACTACCACAATTAGATGCCTCTTTTTTAGAAGCGCATATCGATACGAGCTATAAAATATTAGCGAAAGATATATTAACAGCGTTTGCTATTGATATTGAAGCCAGTGTTATTGATGAAGCGCTGGATTTATACGATGCTTTTGATGACAGTAGCAACCCTGCACCACTCGTTAAAGTCAACGATGATTTGTATGTGAGTGAGCTATATCATGGTCCCACTCGTGCCTTTAAAGACATGGCATTACAACCCTTTGGATGTGTTTTATCCTCCATTGCACAGACCAGAGATGAGAACTACCTTATTCTGGCAGCAACCAGTGGTGACACAGGACCTGCCGCATTAGAAACCTTTAAAAACCGTGATAATGTCAGAGTTGCCTGCCTCTATCCTGATGGCGGCACGTCAGATGTGCAGCGTTTACAAATGGTAACAGAAGATGCAGATAACTTAAAAGTAATCGGTGTGCATGGGGATTTTGATGATACTCAGGCAGCACTTAAAGCATTGCTGGTTTCTGAATCATTTAATGCCGCATTAAAAGCACAGAATATTAAATTATCCGCCGCCAATTCGGTTAATTTTGGACGCATAATTTTCCAGCTTATCTATCATATTCACAGCTATTTAGAATTAGTACGCCAGAAAGCGATTGAATTAGGCGACAAGGTGTATCTGGATGTGCCTAGTGGTAACTTTGGTAATGCACTCGGTGGATACTATGCAATGAAAATGGGGTTGCCTGTAGAGAAAATTCTGATTGCTTCTAATAATAATAATGTACTCACACATTTGATTAATGAAGGGCTATACGACACACGTGAGACATCAGTAATCCCAACCACATCCCCTGCAATGGATATTCTAAAATCATCCAATATAGAGCGTATTCTATACGACCTTTATGGCGATAAGCGTACCAAAGAGCTCATGCTTCAACTGGATACTGAAAACTATTATCAATTAACGGATAAAGAATTAGCAATGTTGCAAGGCATTTTTGTTGCTGATTTTTGTAATGATGAAGAAGGCAAAAAATACATTCACGACACGTTTGCAGATGGCTATCTGATGGATCCACACACAGCAACCTGTTTTAAAGCCTACGATACCTGTCGCGATAAGCCGTTAAAAACCATTATTTACTCAACGGCTGAGTGGACAAAATTTTCTCCCGTTATAGCCAATGCGCTAACAGGAGAAAAAGATGCCCACGATATTGATGCGCTCCAAGCGATTGCTAAAGAAGCCAATATAGATATACCTGAGCAGATAAATGCTTTATTCAGCAAGAAAGTTACACAGAAGACGCTTATTAATAAAGAAGATATTGAGAAGGAAATACTAGCATTTTTGAAATAATCCTACATTCCGCACCCCTAAAATTCATCCATCAGAATAAAAATCTTCGTAAGGTTTTCCCAACAGGCGCAATAACTGTTGGTGGTGTTCATTTAAATTTAAAACCAGAATACTAAGCTCTTGAATAACCAGCAAAT